>JAISTF010000226.1 GCA_031272745.1 Eubacteriales Family XIII. Incertae Sedis bacterium | reverse complement strand
ACACCTATGCGCGCACGAATTTTGCTCCCGCCACGCCGCCGGGCGACGGTGCCTTTCTCATCAAAAACAGTTGGGGAAGTACGGCCGGCAGCGGCGGCTATTTCTGGCTGTCTTATTATGAAGGCTCCATAGAAAATTCCTATTACTTTTCCTTGGGCGATGACGCGGCGGACACGATTCTCTATACGGACGACCTCGGAAACGGATCGTTTTTCGGATACCCGGGGGCGCCGTGGGATATGATGGCGAACGTGTTCACGCTGCCCGCCGGCGATCCCACGCGGCGGATTGACGAAGTGACGATTTATGCAAGCACTCCGGGAAACACGTATACGGTTTCCCTGTACAAGAATCCGTCGGAACAGGGCAACCCGCAGAGCGGGAGGCAGATCGACGTCAACGCTGACGCGACGCTGACGAGCGCCGTTTGGCAGGCGGACTATGCGGGGTACCGCACCATTGCGCTCTCCCAGCCCGCCGTCGTGCGCGGCGGCGACACGCTCGCGGTCGTCGTACGGGTCGACAAGAAATCGGCCGATGACATGCCGATTCCGCTCGAGGTCAGTCAGAACGGCACGAGCCTGCTTTCGGCGGGGCAGAGCTATTACATCGACGGCTACGGCGCCTGGGCGGATCTGACGAGCAGCGAAGTGCAGAACCTCTTCGGGGGCAGCGTATACGGAAACCTCAACATCCGCGCGGTCGGCAGCGGCACGACGCTGCTGTCGCTGACGCCCGAGCAGACCGAGGTGACGGTGGCCAAGGGGCAGTCCCTGGATGCGGACAACCTGTTCCTGACGGCGGTCTACGCGAACGGGCTGACGGAGCGCATACCCCTGAGCGAGCAGGGCCTCGCCGTCACGGGCATAGACACGAAGAAGCTCGGCTTGCAGACCGCCACGGCCACGCTCGACGGGGTCAGCGCGACGTTCACGGTGAAGGTCGTCACCGGCATCCGCACGCCGCTGAGCACCGTGTATCTCAAGAGCGGGTCATCCCTCGCGCTACCGGTCGTCAATGAACTCGCGCCGCAAAAACTCACCTTCAAAAGCAGCAGCAAGAAGGTCGTCAAGGTTTCCAAGACCGGCAAGCTGACGGCGGCGAAAAACGTCACAAAAAAGAAAAAGGCGACCGTCACGATCAAGGCGTCCGGCGGCTACCAAACGAAGATCACTGTGTATGTCGTGCCGGAGGCGCGCGCCGTGTCGAAGCTGTCCGTGTCCGGCATGCCGAAGAAGCTCACGGCGGGGGCGACCAAGCAGCTCAAGGTGAAAATCGGCCCCTCTTCCGCGACCAACGTGAAGGTGACGTTTGCGTCCTCAAACAAAAAAGTGTTGGCCGTGGACAAGGCGGGCCTGCTGACCGCAAAGAAGGCGGGCACCGCGAAAATCACCGTGAAGGCGGGCGGCAAGACGTATTCGAAAACCGTGAAGGTGACGGCGCCGTAGCCCCGGCGCACGCCACGGCCGCGCCCCCTCAGCGCGTCAGCGCGTCAAATTCCTGTGCAAGCTCGGCGAACATCGCAAGCCCTTCGGCCACGGCCAAGGGCTTGTCCATATCGACGCCCGCGATGCGCAGCAACTCGATCGGGTCGTCCGAGTCGCCGGTCTTCAGGAAGGCGCGGTAGGCTTCGGCCGCCGGCGCCCCTTCCTTCACACTCTTCCGCGCGATGGCCGCGGCCGCCGAAAACCCCGTCGCGTACTGATCCACCTAGAAGGCGCGGTAGAAATGCGGGATGCGCGACCATTCGAGGCGGATGAAATCGTCCGTCTCCACGCCCGGCCCGAAATACGCCTCGTTCAGTTCGCCGTACAGCGCCGACAGCATTTCGCAGGTCAACGCCTCGCCGCGCTCCGCCGCCTCGTGCGTGCGCAGTTCGAACTCCGCAAACATCGTCTGGCGAAACACGGTCGTGCGGTATTCTTCGAGGAAGAGATTCAGATAATAAGCGCGCTCGGCGCCCGTCTCCGCTTTCGCGAGCAGGTGCCGCACGAGCAGGTTTTCGTTGACCGTCGAGGCGACCTCGGCCGTGAAGATCGAATGCCCGCCGTAGATGAACGGCTGCGCCGCCCGCGTGTACCACGAATGCATCGAATGCCCCATTTCATGGATGAGCGTGAACACGTCCTTGATCTTGCCCGTATAATTCATCAGGATGTACGGCGCGCTGTCGTAACTGCCGAACGAATACGCCCCGCTGCTCTTGCCCTCGTTTTCGTAGACGTCGACCCAGCCGCCGCGCGCGCCGGCCACGGCCTGCGCCACGTAGTCCGCGCCGAGCGGCGCGAGCGCTTCGGCCATGATGTCCACGGCCTCGTCGAACGGGATGTCGCGCTCGTCGTATTCCGCGAGCGGCACGTACACATCGTACATCGCGAGCTTCCCGCCGTCCGGAATCCCGAGCAGGCGCCGCCGCGTGCCGAGGTACCCGTGCAGCACGGACAGGTTTTCGCGCACGGCTTCGATGAGACTGTCGTACACGGATTCCGGCACGTTCCCGCCGGCCAGCGCCGCCGCGCGCGCGGACGGATAGCGCCGGATGCCGGCCGTGATCGTGTCGGTTTTGGTATTGTAGGAGAAGCCGGCGGCCAATGTGTTTTTGTGCGCTTCGTAGACGCGGTACAGCGCCTCATACGCCGCCTTGCGCACGCCGCGGTTTTTGCTTTCGAGGAAGCGGATGTACGAGCCATGCGTCAGTTCCCGCATGGTGCCGTCCTCGCCCTCGATCTCGCCGAACTTCATGTCCGCGTCGTTGAGCATCGTGAAGATGTCGCCGGACGCGCCGAGCACCTCGGAGAGTTGCGCGAGCAGCGCTTCCTCGGGGACCGAGAGGATGTGCGGTTTCTTGCGCAGCACGGTCTTTAGGAAATGGCCGTAGCGCTCGGCGAGCACCGGCTCTTCGGCCCGGAACGCCGCGACGGTCTCCTCGCCCAAGGCGGTCAGCTCCGGCGCGAAAAACGCCGCGGCCGCGGCCACCTTCGCGAGCAGCGCCTGCACGCGGTCGGTCATCGCCTGGTAGCGCGCGTCCGCGTTGTCCTCGTCGCGCCGTTGCCGCGCGTAGACGAAGAGATGCTCGGCGAGCCGCCAGACCGCGTCGTGCGCCTCGAGCGCTTCGCGCAGCACGGCGGCGCTCTCCGCGAGCCGCCCCGCGTAGCCGGAAAACGCCTCGGCGAGCGCCAACACGCGCGCGTAGTCCGCGTCCCACTGCCCTTCGTCGGGGTACATTTCTTCCACATGCCATTTGTAACATCCGTCAATCTCGCTGCGCTTCTTTGCCATCGCTGCTCCTTCTATGTTATGATTATTCAATAATGGAAATGAGTATATCACAAACGGCGGGCGATTCCCGACCCATAGGGTTCTTCGATTCGGGCCTCGGCGGGCTTACGTGCATCCCGTATCTGATGCGCGCGCTGCCGGACGAGCGCATCGTCTATTTTGGCGATACGGCGCGCACGCCGTACGGCTCGAAGGCGCCCGCGACGATCCGCGGCTTCGCGGAGCAGGTGTCGGACTTTCTCGTGGGGCAGGGCGTGAAGATGATCGCGATCGCCTGCAACACGGTCAGCTCGGTCGCGCTCGACGATTTGCGGCGGCGGCACCCCGAGGTGCCCGTGCTCGGCATCATCAGCCCCGCGTCGCACGCGGTCGCGAAGACGTGCGGGCCCGAAAACAAAATCGGCATCAT
>JAISTF010000223.1 GCA_031272745.1 Eubacteriales Family XIII. Incertae Sedis bacterium | reverse complement strand
GACAGCGCGAAGCCGATGGAATGCGACAGGCCGCCGTAGCCCTGGCCTTCGACCGCGAGGCGGTTGCCGATCGTGCCCACGTCCGCGACCGTCGTGTACTTCAGCACCTGCGTCTTGCCGCTCTCGACGTCGACCTCGACGAGGCAGGTGTTGACCGCGTACATATAGGTCGGGTTTTTCTCGCCGAAGCCGCGGTTGGGCTCGAGCCCCGGCGGCAGGCCGATGTTGAACTGGTCGTAATGCCCGAGGTACCAGGTCGGGATGCCCTCGGCGGCCATCTCGTCGTAGGTGCGGTAGGTCCCGTCCGGCTTCTTCATCGCTTCCATGAGCTTGTTTGCCGCGTCGATGATCGCGTTGCCGCCCATATAGTGCGAGCGCGACGCCGCCGCGAGGCCCGTGTCGGGGCATTTCTTGCTGTCGTTCATTACGAGCCGCACCTGCTCCGCCTTGATGCCGAGCGGCGCGAGCGCCTTGACGGTGTGCGTCAGCGAGCCGATGTCGCCGCCCTGGCCGACGTCTTCCCAGGTGTCGTAGCAGGTGATGCTGCCGTCGGGCATGAGCTCGAGCGCGGCCTCGGCCTTGTCGAACATGCCAAGGGTGATGATGAAGCCGCCGAGCGAGAGGCCGGCGCCGATGTGGCGGCCCTCTTTCTTCGCTGCCTCGGCCTCGGCCTTGTAACCGTCGTAGACGGGCTTGATCTTCTCGAGCATCTTCGGGTAGACGTAGTCGTGGTAGGGGCAGCTGTTGATGGTCAGATCGCCTTCCCGCGCCGCGTTCTTATAACGGAATTCCCACGGGTCAATGCCCGCCTTCTCCGCGGCCATGTCCATGAGCGCCTCGGTGCAGGTGTAGATCTGTGGGGCGCCGAAGCCGCGGTATGCCGCGTTGAACGCGTGGTTCGACGAGCCGCCGCGCGCGAGCGCCTTGAAGTTCGGGATGTTGTAACCGTGGAAGCCGACGGACACGAGGTTGTTGAAGATCTTCGAGCCGGCGACCGCATAGGCGCCGTGGTCGAGCGCCACGTCGTATTCCGCCGCGACGATCTTGCCTTCCTTGTCGACCGCGATGCGGCCGTTCGTGAACGTCGCCGAGCGCTTGCCGGACATATGGTTGAACTCTTCCCACGTCAGCGTCATCGTGCAGGGCCGCTTCAATACCATGACCGCCGCCGCGACGAGCGCATAGGTGTTGGCCGTGACCGAATAGCCGAACGAGCCGCCGACGGGGTTCATCATCACGCGGATGTCCTCTTCGGGGATCGACAGGCCGAGCGCGATGGACTCGATGGCTTCCGTGATGGCCTGCGCCTTGCACTGGATCGTGAGCTTCCCTTCGCTGTCATAATACCCCTGCACCACGTCCGGCTCGATCGGCAGATGCGGCTCATGCTGGCTGTGGAAGGAGCCTTCCGCGACGAGCAGGCCGTCGTCATCCGCACCGTCGAAGATGCCCTCCGTGTCCTCGCCCTTGTAGACGGGCTGCTCCATGTAGAAGTTTGGCAGGTCCTTGTGCAGCCGCACCGCGTTGGGCATGGCCGCTTCGATGAAGGTCAGGTAGGCCGGCAACTCCTCGAGGTCGCATTTGACCGCCTTCGCCGCCGCGCGCGCCTGATCCTGCGTTTCCGCGCAGACGAGCGCGAGCACGTCGCCGCATTTGTTGACGACGTCGCCGCAGATGATCGGGAATTCCGTGATGCCCTTGCCCTTCGTGCGCGGGATGACCGCCGGGAAGTCGATGTTGTTTGTGCCGGGGACGTCCTTTGCGAGCAGGATCTTCACGACGCCGGGCATCTTCTCCGCTTCGGAGATGTCGATGCTCCGGATTTTCGCGTGCGGCAGCTCCGAGATGACGGGCACGCAGTGCAGCGTCCCCGCGGGCATCTTCAGCTTCACGTCGTCGCCGTAGTCCGTCAGACCCGTGACCTTGCCGAGCGCCGAAGGCCGCGGCCGCTTGCTGCCGTAGATGTCCGTCTCCGCGGACGCGTCGTAGGTGATGTCGTCCATCGTCTTCTCGCCGCGCATCACGGCCGCCGCTTCCATGACCGAGTCGACGAGCGGCTTGTAGCCCGTGCAACGGCAGACGTTGTTGTGTTTTTTGAACCAGTCGCGCACATCTTCGCGCGTCGGGGACGGGTTCGCTTCCAATAATGCATATGCCGACACGATGAAGCCCGGCGAGCAGAAGCCGCACTGGACGCCGCCGTATGTGATCCACGCCTGCTGGAGCGGATGCAGCCGCCCCGGCGCGCCGATGCCTTCGATCGTGAGGATCTCGGCGTAGTCGGCGACCTTCGCGATTTTCCTCGTGCAGCTGCGGATGGCCTCGCCGTCCAGCAGCACCGTGCAGGCGCCGCAGACGCCGATGCCGCAGCCGACCTTGACGCCCGTCAGCCCGATGCGCCGCAGCACCTCGGCCAGCGTGTCCTTGTCCGGATCGACGACGGCGAAGCGCTCGACCCCGTTGATGATGAATGTCCTGCGTTCCAAACTCATTTTCTCTTCCTCTCGTTCCTCATCCTCTCGGGCGGCCGGATGCCGGCCCTACACGGGCGGCGACAAGCCGCCCCTACTCTGTGCTCTCGGCGGGGGGGGGGAG
>JAISTF010000174.1 GCA_031272745.1 Eubacteriales Family XIII. Incertae Sedis bacterium | reverse complement strand
CGTGCGCTCATGCCGCATACGTTTTTCCTCGTGCCGGGCTACGGCGCGCAGGGCGCGACCGCGGCGGACGTGGCGCGGTTCTTTGACAAGGACGGCCGCGGCTGCCTCGTGAACTCCTCGCGCGGCATCATCGCCGCCTGGCAAAAGGAAGGCAAAGGTGCCGGCCACATCGGCCGCTGCGCGCGCGAAGCCGCAATCAAGATGCGCGACGAAATCGCTGCGGCGTTGGGGCGGTGAAGCGATCGATGCGGAAGGAATCGTACGCAATCGTAAGCAACGCGTGCGTCGCGGACGGTGTCTTCGAGATGCGGATAGCGGCGCCGGAGATGGCGGCGGGCGCGACGCCGGGACAGTTTGTGAATCTGTATTTGCCGGGCGGGGCGATGCTGCTTCCGCGGCCGATCAGCATCGCGGGCGCGGATGCGGATGAGGGTGCGGCGACGGATCCGTCGGCGGGCGCAGCGACGGACGCGGATGCGGGTACGGTGACGCTGACGTATGCGGTCGTCGGTGCGGGCACCGCAGCGCTTGCGGCCATGCGCGCGGGCGAAACAGTGGACGCGCTCGGGCCGCTCGGGATCGGCTTCTTTGACTATCACGGCTTTGTGCTCCCGCGCAGGGTGTTGCTCATCGGCGGCGGCGTGGGCATCCCGCCGCTGCGCTTCGCGGCGAAGTGGTTGCGCGGGCAGGCGGGCGGCGGTGGCGACTCTGCCGGCGGCGCCGCTCCACGGATCGACGCCTTCCTCGGCTTCCGTGCGGAGCCGTGGTACCTCGCGGAGTTCGAAGCGGTTTGCGACCAAGTTCACGCCTCGTCGGACACGGCGGGCGCGGCCCCCTTCCACGGCAACGTCGTCGACTTGCTGAACGCCCGCTGTGCTGACCTGACGAGCAACGAGCCGACGGAAGCGGGGGGCGAACCTGCGGGTGAATCTGCGGACGCCCGGCACTCTGGCTCGTCGGATGGTTCAGCGGCCGAGGGGAATGTCGGCAGCGACATCCTTGCCCTCGCTTGCGGGCCGCGGCCGATGCTGGCCGCCGCCGCCGCGTGGTGCGCCGCGCGCGGCATCCCCCTGCGCACGAGCCTCGAAGAACGCATGGGTTGCGGTTACGGCGCGTGCGCGGCCTGCACCTGCCGGATGCGCGCAGTGCCGCACTTGCCGACCGAGGGCCCGAAGCCGCAGACGCCGGACGGCACGGTGCGCAAAAAGGTCTGCGCGCACGGGCCGGTGTTCTGGGGGGAGGAGGTCGTTTGGTGACAAGCATAGCAGGAAACAATAGGGGGAGCGCGGTATGAAAAAACAATTCGACGTCGGCGTCGACATCTGCGGGGTGCCGTGGAAAAACCGCATTGCGGCCGCCTCGGGCACATACAATTTCCGCGAGAGCAGCCGCTACTACGACCCCGCCGAAATCGGCTGCATCACGACGAAGGGCGTGTCGCCTGAGCCGTGGGCCGGCAACGAAACGCCGAAGGTCGCCGAGACGCCCGGCGGCATGCTCAATGCGATCGGCCTCGCCAACCGCGGCCTCAAGGGCTACCTCTCGCATGACCTGAAACCACTGAAGGACGCGGGCGCGACCGTCATGGCCAACGTCGTCGGTCACACCACAGAGGAATACTGCGCCGTCGCGGAGGGTCTCGCGGACTCGGACGTCGATCTGCTCGAACTCAACATCTCCTGCCCGAACGTGAAGGAAGGCGGCATCGCCTTCGGCACGGACCCCCGCACGGCGGCGGCCCTCGTACGGGAAGTCAAAAAGCGCAGCGGCCGCAAGCCCGTCCTCGTGAAGCTCTCCCCGAACGTCACGAGCATCACGGACATCGCGAAGGCCGTCTGTGACGCGGGCGCGGACGGACTCTCCCTCATCAACACGCTCATCGGCATGCGCATCGATCTGAAGACCGGCGAGCCCGTCCTCGCGAACGGCACCGGCGGCCTCTCGGGCCCCGCCATCCACCCCGTCGCCATCCGCATGGTCTACGAGGTGCGGAAGGCGCTGCCGTCCATCCCCATCATCGGCATGGGCGGCGTCATGACGGGCGCGGATGCCTACGAGTTCCTGCTCGCGGGCGCGGACGCCGTCGCCGTGGGCACCGCCGCGCTCCTCGACCCCGCCGCCCCGCCCCGCATCGCGCGCGAGCTCGAAACAATCTTGTTTGACAACCGCGCAAACGGGGTATAAAAAACGTCGTAAGGCATGATGCACAAGGAATGACGAAATGAGCGAACAACAAAAACACACAGGGAAAGAAGCAGACTTCAAGAGCTACAAGAGCAAATTCGTCCCCTTCCTCTTGGACAGCGGGGCGCTGACCTTCGGCGACTACACGCTGAAGAGCGGACGCCAATCGCCGTACATGGTGAACACGGGCGCGTTCAACACGGGCCCGAAGCTCTCCCGCCTCGGCTGCTTCTACGCGAAGGCGATTCACGAAAAAATCGAGCTCGGCATCCTGCCGCAGGCGCCGGACATCATCTACGGCGCGGCCTACAAGGGCATCCCCCTCGCGGCCGCCGTGGCGATCGCGTTCTCGTGCGTGTCCGACGAAGAGGTCGGCTACTGCTTCAACCGCAAGGAGGCCAAGGACCACGGCGAAGGCGGTAGGCTCGTCGGCATGAAGCCGCAACCCGGCCAGGGCATCCTCATCATCGATGACGTGATGACGGCCGGCACGGCGCTGCGCGAAACGCTCGACGTGCTCCGCCGCGAAGCCCCCGAGGCCCGCATCCTCGGCTGCGTCATCGCGGTCGACCGCCGCGAGCGCGGCACGGACAAACTCTCGGCCGTCGCCCAGGCGCAATACGAGCACGGCTTCCCCGTCTTCTCGATCGTCGACATCGACGACATCGTCGCCGCGCTGAAAGCCGACAAACTGGCGACCCCCGCCGAGGTCGCCGCAATCGAACGCTATCTACTCGAATACAAAGCGGAGTAAGCTGTGCGGGCGGCAGAATGCCGCCCCTACAGATTCTGCGACTACGCCTTCGGCTCCGCGCAGAATGACAAAGGGGTCCTTCTCACTCCCCGGTCCGCAGCGCGATGGCGCCGCCGCGGGCCATATCGAGGATTTCGTACGTCGACAGCAGGTTCACGAGCACGTCGATCTTGTCCGGCCGGTCCGCGTGCTCGAGTACGATCGTCGTCTCCGTCACGTCCACGATGCGCGCGTCCATCACTTTCGCGAGATCGATGATGCCGCTGCGGTCCTTGCCCTCGACGCGCAGCTTGATGAGCATGATCTCGCGGCTCGTACTCTCGCCCGGCGTCATCCGCTCGATGGACAGCACGTCCTCGAGCTTCGCGATCTCCGCCGCCGCGTTGTCGGCCACATACTCGTCGCCCTCGACGACGACCGTCATGCGCGTCACTTCCGGCTGCCGCGTCGTCCCCGCCGTGATGCTGTCGATGTTGAAGCTCCGCCGCGCGAGCAGCGTCGAGATGCGCGACAGCACCCCCGGCTTGTTCTCCATCAAAACCCCGATCGTATGCTTCATGATGTTTGCCCTCCGTTTCGTTTGATACAATAATGTCATCTTATCACGCTCCCGCCCATGATACAATAACGATATGTCCGCACCCTTGACGCCAAAGAGGAGGAGAAACAGGAACCGCGGCATTGCGATCGTCGTGCTCACGGCGCTGGTGGTGCTGGCGTTTGTGTATTTGTTTTTCTTTTTGGGAAGGGGCGGCAGCGAAGCGGTCGGCTCTTCGCTGACGGATGGTGCCGTGGCATCCGGCGAGACCGCCGCATCCGCCGACGGCCCCGCCGCGTCCTCACTTGCTTCGGCAGACTCCGGCAAATCCGGCGCCGCGTCCGACGCCGGGGATGACGCCGCCGATCCAGAGCCCGCCTATCCCTCGTACTACGACCCCGCCCTTGCCGCGCGCTACGACGCCTTTGCGCAGGCGCGCCCCGACCTCACCGAGGACGAAGTCTGGTGGATGGTCGGATGCGATCTCGACAAGGCCCCATACACAGACACGCAAGCCGTACCCGACCCGAACAGCGAATTGTTATTGGTGAACAAGCACTACTATCTGCCGGACGACTACGTGCCGGCCGACCTCGTGACGATCGGCGCGACGCAGCTGCGGCAGGAGGCGGCGGAGCATCTCCAGGCGATGATCGACGCGGCCGCGGCCGAGGGGCTCAACCTTTGGGCGCAGTCCGGCTACCGCGGCTACGGCGTGCAGGTGAGCTTGTACAACCAGTATTCCGCGGCCGACGGCGCCGAGGCGGCCGACACGTACAGCGCGCGGCCCGGCTACAGCGAGCACCAGACCGGCCTGACCTGCGACATGAACACGATCACCGACGCCTTCGGCGACACGGCGGAGGGCCGGTGGGTCGCCGCCCACGCGCACGAGTACGGCTACATCGTGCGTTATACCCCCGAAAACTCGGACGTCACCCTCTACAAATACGAGCCCTGGCACCTGCGCTACATCGGCACCGAAGCCGCCGCGCGGATGCACGACGAAGGCATCGCCTCGTTCGAGGAATACTGGGTCAAGTATGTGAAGTGACCGGCCGGGGGGACGGTTCTGCTGACAATCCCTTGAGATAGGGTATTCGGCGCTGTCATTCTGCGCGAAGTCGCAGAATCCAGCTTTTCCAGTCGAAGATTCGAGCGAAGCGAGAATTATCCATGCAATGCGTGAAGGCAGAAAACGTGATAGACTGAAAGAATGGAAAGGCTTCAGAACAACGGTGTCGGCGCAGAGATGCGATACCTGAAATGGAACAGCGACGTCATCGGTGCGATCGGCGCGGATGGCGACGTGCAGTTTTCGCAACCGGACTACAACACGGTGGTGCGGACGTACACGAAGGGGCGGGCTGCGTGGTCGCCGGAGGAGTTCGCCGCGTTCCTGTCGGAGCGCATCGTCAGCCGCGACCGTCGAGACATCGAACGGATTCTGTACCGGTGCGGCCTGTCGGAATACGATGTGATGCGCATCGCCGCCGTGACGCGCGGGATGCACCCGAAGGATTTGCTCTGGCTCGCGCGCGCCGAGGACGAGCGCTACGAGGATGCGATGACCGCAGTGTTTGCCTCGGTGTTCACGAAGCACGCGGACCTCGTCGGGGACAGCGTGGACTCGCCCGAAGGCTACAATATCAAACGGTACGGCGTGCACGACGGGAAGTACGGCATCTACAAACAACGCATCAGCCCCCTGACCACCGACGTGGAATCCGAGGTCGCCGTATGCCTGTTGGCGCAGCGCATGGGCGTCCCGTGCTGCCCTGCCGTCAAGGTGGACGCGGACACCGTTTTCTCGGAGTTCCTGTATGACTTCTCAAAGGAGTACATCGTGCATTTCCGGAGGATCGTCGGGGATGGCCGGACGGACGATGAATACGCCGACCTCGTTTCCGCCCGGCCGCAGTACAAGGACGACATCGTGCGCATGGTCGTCCTCGATTTCGTGACGCGCCAGGACGACCGCCACCTCTCCAACATCGCCGTCAAGGTAACGGAAGGCGGCGAGGCGTTCTACCCGCTGTTCGACAACGGGCGCAGTCTGTTCTACGAAGACCGCGAGGACTTCGTGCGGGCGGCAGCAGGCGACCCCATACGCTACGCGACTGCTTTTGGTCCGGTCGGGACCTATCATGATGCGCTCCTGGAAATCGCGAAGGATACGGACATCGGCGCCCTCGTTGACCTCGAGATCGCTGAAGGGGAAATCCGCGATATCCTTGTGAGGGCAGATTTCGCGGGCTACCGTCTGGAAGGCGCGGCTGCATGGATTGAGAACGCGCTCGGCTTGGCGCGGACGCTTCTGTGATTGTTATTAAATAAACTTAATATTCTGAAAATTAAAAAACGTTTGACAAGTAGAAAAATTTGCGCTATACTTGCCCTGTAATCATTCA
The DNA here is from genome assembly GCA_031272745.1 of Eubacteriales Family XIII. Incertae Sedis bacterium. GTDB lineage: Bacteria > Bacillota > Clostridia > Peptostreptococcales > Anaerovoracaceae > WRFF01. The sequence continues at coordinate 12,914 of JAISTF010000174.1, read as the reverse complement.
TTTTGACCTGATTCGGCAATAGGGACAGGGGAGTTAAAGGAGGTAGCGTATGATTTTTGATTCTGCAAGTACAATATGGGTGCTGCTGGGTGCGGCCCTCGTGTTCTTCATGCAGCCCGGGTTCGCGATGGTCGAGGCCGGGTTCACGCGCGCGAAGAACGCGGGCAACATCGTGATGAAAAACCTGATCGACTTCTCGTTCGGGTCCGTCGCGTACTGGCTCGTCGGCTTCGGCATCATGTTCGGGGCGAACACGGGCTTCATCGGCGTCTTCGACTTCGCGCTCAAAGGCAGCACGATTGTCGACGCGGCGCCGGACGGCGTGACGCCTTGGTCGTTCGTGATCTTCCAGACGGTGTTCTGCGCGACGGCGGCGACGATCGTCTCCGGCGCGATGGCCGAGCGCACGAAGTTCAGCTCCTACTGCATCTACTCCATCGTCATCAGCGCGCTGATCTATCCGATCGAAGCGCACTGGGCGTGGGGCGGCGGCTGGCTCAACGACATCGGCGCGGGCTTCCATGACTTCGCGGGCAGCACCATCGTCCACATGACGGGCGGCGTCGCGGCCCTCGTCGGCGCGGCGCTCCTCGGCCCCCGCATCGGCAAGTACAGCAAGAGCGGCAAGAGCCGCGCGATCCTCGGGCACAGCATCCCGATCGGCGCACTCGGCGTCTTCATCCTCTGGTTCGGCTGGTTCGGGTTCAACGGCGCGTCCACGGTCGCGGCCGGCGACGACGCTTCGCTCGAAGCGATGGGCCACATCTTCATGACCACAAACCTGTCGGCGGCCGCCGGCGTCGTGACCGTGCTTCTCATTACGTGGATTCTGTACAAACGCCCGGATGTCTCGCTCACGCTCAATGGCGCGCTCGCCGGCCTCGTCGGCATCACGGCGGGCTGCGACGCGGTCAGCCAGACCGGCGCAATCGTCGTCGGCATCATCTCCGGCATCGTCCTCGTGGCGGCCGCGACGGGTCTCGACAAGAAGCTGCACGTCGACGACCCCGTCGGCGCGATCGCGGTCCACGGTGCGGCCGGCGCGGCCGGCACGATTCTCGTGGGCTTCCTCGCGGTGGACGGCGGCCTGCTCTACGGCGGCGACGCGTCGCTGCTGCTCGCGCAGGTGGTCGGCGTCGTCGCGATCGGCGCGTTCGTCGCGGTCACGATGCTCATCGTCTTCACCATCATCAAGAAAACCGTCGGCCTGCGCGTCACGCAGGAAGAGGAAATCGAAGGTCTCGACGTCAGCGAGCACGGTCTGCCGAGCTCCTACGCGGACTTCGCGCTCTCCGTGCAGAGCGTCGGCGCGACCGGCTCGGCCGCCGTGCCGGCAATCCCGGGCGAAGGCGCCGCGACCCCGCCGCCGGCCAAGCCCGCGGCCCAGGTCACGGTCACGGACGCGCGCGCCGAGAAGGCCCCGTTCGACCCGAACGCGCCGAAGTACACGCGCATCTCGATCATCACGCGCCCGAGTTCCTTCGAGGCCCTCGACGCGGCGATGCAAGAGATCGGCATCACGGGCATGACGGTCACGAACATCATGGGTTACGGCATGCAGAAGGGCCACGCGACGGAGTATTACCGCGGCGTCGAGATCGAGCCGCATCTGCTCCCGAAGGTCCGCGCCGAGGTCGTCGTCAGCAAGATCCCCGTCGACACGGTCGTCGAGGCCGCGAAGAAGGCGCTCTACACCGGCAACTTCGGCGACGGCAAGATCTTCATCTACGACGTCGAAAACGTCATCAAGATCCGCACGGGAGAAGAAGGCTACGACGCGCTGCAGGACGAAACGGCATAGACCGTTTCTACAATAACCATAACGCAGGCGTGCCGCGAGGATGGGAATGCGGTGCGCCTGCGCAAGTGATAGGTTATGTTATTGGAAGATAGAGATAGAGATGAGGAGGGTATAGGAAAATGGTCAATGCAGGAGATACAGCTTTTATCATTGTGTGCGCGGCGCTCGTGTTCATCATGACGCCGGGGCTCGGGTTCTTTTACGGGGGGCTCGGGCGGCGCAAGAACGTCGTCAACAACATGATGGCGTCGATCGGGATCATGGGGCTCGGCATCGTGCTCTGGATGATCCTCGGGTATTCGATGGCGTTCGGCGGCGAGGGTCTCGTGGTCGGCGCGTGGTCGTTTGACCACATCGGTCACGCGGGCGTCTCGATGGGCGACCTGCTCGATCCGGAGGCGGAGGGCGGCTCGATTCCGACGCTCGTCTTCTCGGCCTTCCAGATGATGTTCGCGCTCATCACGCCGGCCATCATCACGGGGTCGGTCGGCGGCCGGATGCGTTATAAGTCGTTGTTCATCTTTCTCGGGCTGTGGTCCGTCATCGTGTACTACCCGCTGGCCCACATGGTCTGGGGTTCGGGCGGACTGCTCGGCACGGGCTGGCTCGACTCGATCGACTTCGCGGGCGGCAACGTCGTCCACATCAGTTCGGGCGTGTCGGGGCTCGTGCTCTGCCTCTTGCTCGGCAAGCGGCGCGGCTACGACGCCATCAACTATCGCGTGCACAACATCCCGTTCGTCATGATCGGCATGGCGCTGCTGTGGTTCGGCTGGTTCGGCTTCAACGCGGGCAGCGCGCTGGCGGCGGGCGAGCTCGCGGGGCACGCCTTCATGACGACGGCGGTCAGCGCGGCCGCGGCGATGGTCAGCTGGATGGCCATCGACACAATCAAGCAGGGCAAGCCGACGCTCATCGGCGCCTGCACGGGCGTCGTCGCGGGGCTCGTCGGCATCACGCCGGGCGCGGGCTTCGTGCCGGTGTACGCGTCGCTGATCATCGGCCTCGTCGTGTCGCCCGTCTGCTACTTCGGCATCACGCTCGTGAAGAAGGTGCTGAAGATCGACGACGCGCTCGACGCGTTCGGGTGCCACGGCATCGGCGGCATCTTCGGCGGCCTCATGACGGGGATCTTCGCGCAGGCGGCGATCAACGGCTATGACGGCCTGGTATACGGAAACCCCGAGCAATTGCTCAAACAGTTTATCGCCATCCTCATCTCTATTGCGATCGCGGCAGTAGGCACGCTTGTTTGCTTTGCAATCACGCGTGCCTTCGGCCCGATCCGCGTCACGGACAAGGAAGAGCAAATCGGCCTCGACGTGACGCAGCACGGAGAGCACGCCTACCCGTCGTTCAACGGGTTGGACTAAGGTTGTAGAGAGATGGAGGATAGAATCATGATTATCAAAATCGAAGCCATCGTCCGCGAGGACAAGATGGAAGACGTCATCGAGGCGCTCAACGCCATCGAGGTCAACGGCATCACGGTGTCGCAGGTCATGGGGCACGGCGTGCAGAAGGGCTACGCCGAGCTCGTCCGCGGCCAGGAAGTGATCATCAACCTGATCCCGAAGATCAAATTCGAAATCGTCGTCAGCTCCGAGGAATGGGAGAAGAAGACGATCGAGGCGATCCGCGCGGCGGCGAAGACCGACGAGGTCGGCGACGGGAAGATTTTCAGCTATGAGCTGAAGTCCGCCCTGCGCATCCGCACGGGGGATACGGGGTACGATGCTCTTAATCCATAGGCGGCGCGCGACGGTGGCGGGGTGCGAAATGGACAAAAAAACGCCAGCAAGTTTTTGCGAATCGCTTGACGGCATGTAAATGGAGTGGTAGAATCCAGTTATACACAAAAAACGAGCAAATACCAACACCATTCAATCCCAATACACAGCAGAAGGCGGCTCCTCGAAGCCGCTTTTCTGCGCCCGCCGGAAAATTGTAGAGAAAATTGTGAATTGTTTCTTTACACGCGACATTTTTCCTGTCATAATATCTTCGAAAGGCAGGTGAGACCCGCATGGAAAAAACCATTCTGGACAAGGTGCGAAAGCTGAATTGGGTGCTCGAAGAGAGCACGACGGGGGCGTTTTCATTCCCTGACCTCGCGAAAATCCTCAGCGACCTCGTGGAGGGCAACGTGTACATCATCGACGCCGAAGGGCATATGCTCGGCGTCTACTACACGATCCGCTCCGAGAGCGCGGCCGTCGCGGACCCCGAGACGGGGCTCGAATCGATGCCGAAGGAGTACAACGACGAGCTCATCAAGGTGACGGAGACGAAGTTCAACCTCACGGAGGAAGAGGCGCTCAGCATCTTCAAATACGAGTACGACACCTACGAGAAACTCTCCACGATCGTGCCCATCATGGGCGGCCGCGAGCGCGTCGGGACGCTCGTGCTGACGCGGTACCAGCCGCCGTTCGGCGACGAGGACCTCGTGCTCAGCGAGTTCGGCGCGACGGTCGTCGGCCTTGAAATCAAGCGGCTCCAGACGCTGAAAAACCGCGAGGAAGAGCGCATCAAGAGCGCCGTGCAAAAGGCCATCGCGACGCTCTCGTACTCCGAGGTCGAGGCCGTGCAGCAGATCTTTGCGGAGCTGAAGGGCGACGAGGGTCTGCTCGTCGCGAGCAAAATCGCGGACCGCTCCGGCATCACGCGCTCGGTCATCGTGAACGCGCTGCGCAAGCTCGAAAGCGCGGGCATCATCGAGTCGCGCTCGCTCGGCATGAAAGGCACGCACATCAAAATCCTCAACGACAAATTCATCGGCGAGCTCAGCAAGCAGGAGTTTTGAGCGATTTTGATTCCATAACGGTTCCGATGCGGTCCTGGTGGACGGTGCGCGGCCGCGGCGAAGCGGAGTCGGTCGTCGAGCGGTCGCGGTTCATCGGCTATGTGAGCCCCGCGGATTCCTTGGAGTCCTGCGAGGCTTTTTTTGCGGAGATCAGGCGGGCGCACCACGGGGCGCGGCACAACGTCCCCGCGTACCGGCTGCGCGCCGGCGATGCAGGCTGGGCGAGCGACGACGGGGAGCCGTCGGGGACGGCGGGCGCGCCGATCCTCTCCATGCTTGAAAAGGAAGGCGTGCGCGACGTGGCGCTCGTCGTGACGCGGTATTTCGGGGGCGTGAAGCTCGGTCCCGGCGGGCTCGTGCGCGCGTACACGCAGGCGGCGAAGGACGCGCTCGCGGCCGCGGGGCTGTGTCGGATGCGCGAGCGGCTGTTGGTCGCGTTCGAGACGGATTACGCGGGGTACGGCGCGGTGAGCGGGGACAAAAACCTGCGCGTCGAAAACGCGGTCTTCGCGGAGACGGTGCGCGCGGAGCTCGTCTGCGACGGCGGCGGATCAGGCGGCGGCGGGCGCGAGGCGGCGGTCAAGGCCCTGCTCGCGCGGGCGCCCGGCGCGCAGCTGCACGGCGAGCGCGTCGTCGCCGTGCCGGACGAAGACGCGCAGGCAGGCAGGGCATTGTAGGGGCGGCCTTGCGCCATGCCCTTGTAGGGGCGGCCCTGCGCCATACCCTTGTAGGGGCGGCCCTGCGCCGCCCGCCAAAAGAAGGCACGGATGCACAAAGGACGTAGGTGGCATTGACAATGGCGACGACAAAACCGAAAGCGATGGTCGCGATGAGCGGTGGCGTGGATTCGAGTGTGGCGGCGCTGCTCGCGCAGCGCGCGGGGTATGACTGCGTCGGCGTGACGATGAAGCTCTTCGCGAACGAGGACGTCGGTGAAGACGCGGGGCGGCCGTGCTGCTCGCTCGCGGACGCGGGAGACGCGGCGCGCGCGGCGGTGGCGCTCGGGATCCCGCACTACGTCTTCGACTTCACGGAGGAATTTCGCCGCGACGTCATCGGCCGTTTCGCGGCGGCGTATGCGGGCGGCGCGACGCCGAACCCGTGCATCGACTGCAACGACTATTTGAAATTCGGCCGCCTGCTCGCGCGCGCGCGGCAGATGGGTTTCGACAAGCTCGTGACCGGCCATTACGCGCGCATCATCCCCGTGGACGACGGCGCCCGGTGGGGGCTCGCGCGCGCGGCGTACCGCGAGAAGGACCAGACCTACTTTTTGTACACGATGACGCAGGACCAGCTCGCGCACACGCTGTTCCCGCTCGCGGACCTGACGAAGCCCGAGGTGCGCGCGCTCGCGGCCGAGGCGGGCCTGCCGACGGCGGCCAAACGCGAGAGCCAGGACATCTGCTTCGTGCGCGACGGGGACTACCAGGCGTTTTTGGAGCAATACTTCGGCACCGGCACCGGCGGCTCCGACACCTTCGGCGGCACCGGCAACCAGAACGGGCTTTCGCCGGGCAATTTCGTCGACGCGGACGGGTGCGTGCTCGGGCGGCACGGCGGCATCGCCCGCTACACGATCGGCCAGCGCAAAGGGCTCGGCGTCGCGCTCGGCCGCCCCGCCTACGTCGCGGAAATCCGCCCCGACACCAACGAAGTTGTTTTGGTGACGGACGAATCCGCGGTTTTTTGTGATACGATACAGGTGGAAGATGTGAACTGGATCGCCTTCGCGGCCCCCCCGCGGGAGCCTTTGCGCGCGCAGGTGCAGATCCGTTACGCGGCGCCGCCGGTGCCGGCAACGATCACGGCGCAGGCGCGGGACGGCACCGTCACCGTGACCTTCGGCGCTCCGGTTCGCGCGCCGGCGCGCGGCCAGGCGGCGGTGTTTTACGACGGCGACGTCTGCCTCGGCGGAGGGAGAATCGTATGAACGAAAAATATGAAAACCTCATCGAAATCCTGAAAGGCTGCGGCCGCGTCTGCGTCGCCTTCTCCGGCGGCGTGGACTCGACGCTGCTCGTCTACGCGGCGCGGGAAGCGCTCGGCGCGGAGAACACGCTCGCGGTCACGGCGCGTTCGGCGTCGTACCCGAAGCGCGAGCTCGACGAGGCGACCGCCTTCTGCCAAGCGCACGGCATCCCGCACGAAATCATCGACTCCGAGGAACTCGACATCGACGGCTTCTCCCACAACCCGCCGAACCGCTGCTACCTGTGCAAGCACGAGTTGTTCACGAAGATCGAAGCCGTCGCGAAACAGCGCGGCATCGAAATCCTCGCCGAAGGCTCCAACGCCGACGACCCCGGCGATTACCGCCCCGGGATGCAGGCGGCGCGCGAGCTCGGCGTGCGGAGCCCGCTGCGCGAGGCGGGCCTGTCCAAGGACGAGATCCGCGCCGTCAGCAGGGACCTCGGCCTGCCGACGTGGGACAAACAAGCCTTCGCCTGCCTCTCGTCGCGCTTCGTCTACGGCGAGGACATCACGCCGGAGCGCCTCGCGATGATCGACAAAGCGGAGCAATACCTGCTCGACGCGGGCTTCCGCTTCGTGCGCGTGCGGCTCCACGGCAACGAGCATCCCATCGCCCGCATCGAGGTGCGGCCCGAGGATGTGCCGAGGATCGCCGCAGATTCGTTATTCCCAAAAATCCACGATACATTCAAACAGTACGGCTTCGCGTACGTGACGCTCGACCTCGGCGGGTACCGCACGGGCAGCATGAACGCGACGCTGCCGGAGGGCGCATCATGAACGAAATCAGAGAGAAGTCAGAGGCGGCCGTGCGCGAGGCCGCGAAGGTCATCATCGGCAAGGAGGCGCAGATCCGCCTGCTCCTCGCGGCCGTCTACGCGGGCGGGCACATCCTGCTCGACGACCTGCCGGGCGCGGGCAAGACGACGCTCGTGAAGGTGCTGTCGCGCGTGCTCGGCTGCGCGTACGGGCGCGTGCAGTTCACGCCGGACCTGCTGCCGTCGGACGTGACGGGCATGAGCGTGTTCGACCAGAAGCTCGGCGACTTCCGCGTGAAGGACGGGCCGATCATGACCCACCTCTTCCTCGCGGACGAAATCAACCGCGCGATCCCGCGCACGCAGTCGGCGCTGCTCGAAGCGATGGAGGAAGGGCAGGTGACGATCGACGGCGAGGCGCGCGTGCTGCCGCGGCCGTTCTTCGTGATGGCGACGCAAAACCCCGTGGAGACGGAGAGCACGTTCCGCCTGCCCGCGGCGCAGATGGACCGCTTTTTGGTGCGCCTGTCGCTCGGCTACCCGACGGCCGGCGAGGAAGTCGTGATGTTGCGCACGGTCGGCGACGGCACGGAGTTGGAAGGCTTAGACGCCGTGTTGGACGCAGAGGCAATAACGGGCATCCAGCGGAGCTTGGACGCAGTGCGCATCACGGACGCCGTGCTGGGCTATCTCGTGGCGCTCGTCCACGCGACGCGGGAGAGCCCGGACTTGGCGCTCCCCGCGAGCCCCCGCGCGTCGCGCGCGCTGTACCGGCTCGGCAAGGCGTCGGCGGCGATGGACGGGCGCGACTATGTGACGCCCGATGACGTGAAGAGCATGGCGCCTTACGTGCTCGCGCACCGTGTCGCGCTGACGGGCGAGGCGCGGCTTGCCGGACAGACGCCCGAATCTTTCGTGGCGGATTTGCTCGCGCGGGTTCCCGTGCCGGGCGGCGAGGAAGACGTGCTCGGCCTCGCGCCCGACGCGTCCTGAGGCGGGGGCGGGGGGCGGTCCCGTGCAGACGGATCCCGGCACAAACACCAGTTATCTGACGAAGCTACCCGTCGTCCTCGGCTTGCTCGCACTCTGCATCGTCAGCGCGGCGATGGGGAAGACGGGCATGGCGCTGCTCCTGGCGTTTCTCTTCGCGCTGACGGGCGCGTCGTGGCTGTGGGCGCGGTTTGCGATGAGACAGGTCGAATGCGAGGTCTCGGCGCCGCACGGCGGCGTGTTCCCGGGCGGGCGAATCCGCATCGTGCGGACCGTGCGCAACCGCAAGGGGCTGCCGCTGTTGTGGGCGGAGATCCGCGAGGACTGCACGCTCGAGGATCCCGCGCTCCCTGCGCCGGATCGGATCTTCGAGCGGCGGACGGTCGAGGCGGACGCGGACGAGCGCGAGACGCGCACGGTGATTTCCTACGCGCGGCTCTACGCGCTCGGCATGGTCCGCCCGTGGCGCACCGTGCGGATCGGGGACGAGTGGGAAGCGCGGCGGCGCGGCGTCATGGAGCTCGGCGCGACGGAAGTCCGCTCGGGCGACGGGTTCGGCCTGTCGGTGGCGACGGCGCGGTTTGCGGCGCACGCGTCGCGGCGCGTCACGGTGTTTCCGTGCCTTGCGGACGTGGACGCGGCGCCCATCCTGAAGGACATCTGGGAGGCGCGGGCCGGCGCGGCAGGCGCGCTCACGGATCATACGCTCGTGAAATCCGTGCGCGACTATCTGCCGGGCGACGCGGCGCGCGAAATCAACATGCGGATGCTCGCGCGCGGCCAGGGGCTGAAGACAAACCTCTACGAGATCGTCGCGCCGCAGGCCGTGCTCTTCGTCCTCGACGCGGCGTCCTGGCGCGCCGCGCCTGCGGAAGACTTCGAGCGCGCGCTGTCCGTGCTCGCGACGCTGCTTGTGCGCCTGACGGAAAAGGGCATGGCCGTGTCGCTTTTGGCACCGGCGTCCGCGTGGTTTCCCGAGACGCTCACGGCGGCGTCGGCCGGCGAGGAGGCGCGGCTGACGATGCTCGAACTGCTCGCGGCCGCGTCCGCGCAGGGCGCCGTGTTTTCGCGGCAGGCACCGCTGCCCGCGGACGAGCCCGGGCGCGTCTACTACGTGGCGTCGGACGCGGACGCCGCGACGTCGCCGTGGCTGTGCGGCGCGTTCCCCGCGCACAAGCTGCGTTTCCTGATCGTCGATCCCGCCGCCGCGGGGTCCGCCGGCGCCGCCGCCGGCTACCGGATCCGATGACGGCGACGACGGTGCGCCGCACGCTGATCCCCGCCTTCACGGACGCGGCGGGCGTCTACTGCGTCTACCTCTTCGTGTCCATCGCGGGCGCGGACGCCGCGCAGGACTTCAATTTCTATGTCTTCCTCGCCTGCGCGCTCGCCGCCGCGCTCGTCAACCTGCGCCTCGCGTCGCGCGCCCGTTCCGCCGGTTTCGTCGGCGGCGTCAACGCCGCGATGGTCGTGCTGACGGAGTTCTTCGTGTTCGCCGCGCCGAACGGCATCGAGGGAAACGTCCTGCGGCTCATCGCCGGCGTGCTCTTCGCCGTGCCGATCCTGCACGGCTACCACCTCGCGCGCCATCCGCTGTCCGCCAACGCCGCGCTCACGATCACGGAGATGGCGGTCGGCGGCTCGCTCTTTCTCTACCTGATCAACCTCGGCAGTTTTGAGGTCCCGCTCCTCGCGCGCGGCCTGTGCGTCGCCGCCATCCTCGCGTCCCTGCTCCTGCTCGCGGAGCTCCGCGCGGCCGGTCCGCAGCGCACGCGCGAAAGCGGGGAGAAGACGGCTTCGCGCACGGCCTTCCTGAGCATGGTCGTGCTCGTCTGCGCGGCGGCCGGCGCGGCGTGCGTCTTTTTCTTCGTGCCGGCCGTGCAGGACGGGCTCACGGCCTTCCGCGACGCGGTCGCCGCCGCCTTCCGGTTCCTCGGCGCGCAGATCGCGCGATTTTTCATCTGGCTGATGTCGCTCCTTCCGGCGCCCGAGGGAGACGCGGGGGCGCCGCCCGAGGCGGCGGCGCCGGCAGGCGATGCCGAAGCGGAGGCGTTTTCGGAGCTGTCGTTCACGCTCACGACGCCCATGCTCGCGGCCATCGCCGTCGCCGTGTGCGCCATCGCCGCGTTTGTGATCTTCCGCCTGCGCAAGCGCCGCCTGCGCGCCGCCGTCCCCGCCGCGGGCGTGACGGAAATCGAAGAGGGAGAACCGCCCTCGTTCCTGCGCACCATGCGCGCCGCGTGGCGCCGCCTGTGCCGTCGCCTGCGCCTCGCCGCAGCGGGCTTCCGCAAACGCCGCACCTACGAGGGCGTATACCTCGGCGTCCTGCGCATCGCCCGTCGTCGCGGTCTCCGCAAGGCCGACGCGGAAACGCCGCGCGAAATACTCACGAGGATTCTCGCGCGCATTCCCGACGCGGAGCAGGGCAGGCCGGAGACGGAACGGTTATTCGGTGAGATTGCGGCGAGGCTCGACCGGCGGCTCTATGCGGGGGCGCCGCGGCCCGCGTTCGAGGCGGCCGACGCAGCCTCCGCGAAAATCGCAAAAAAACTCGTGCGAAAATGCGTTGACAAGGCGAAAACGCCTGTGGTAAGATACTCTTCGGCTCGCGTAAGCGGGGATGACGTTCCTCGGTAGCTCAATGGTAGAGTCCCCGGCTGTTAACCGGGTTGTTACAGGTTCGAGTCCTGTCCGGGGAGCCAATAGGCAGGGGCTTTGCCAGAAGCAAGCGACCGATTGCGCAGGATATTTCGCGATATGCAAGGCGCACGGCGAGTGAGCGCGCGGAGCGTACTGGAAGTACGTGAGCACGCGAGCGAGTCGAGCAACGCAGCAGAGCGTGAAATAGACAAGCAAGCATGGGCGCATAGCTCAGCCGGTTAGAGCACATGCCTTACAAGCATGGGGTCACTGGTTCGAATCCAGTTGTGCCCACCATGCAAGATGTGGCCCGGTAGTTCAGTTGGTTAGAATGCCAGCCTGTCACGCTGGAGGTCGACGGTTCGAGCCCGTTCCGGGTCGCCACAAGGGCTCTGCCGCGAGGGAATTCGCTGGCGTGGCTCAATGGTAGAGCAGCTGATTTGTAATCAGCAGGTTGGGGGTTCGATTCCCTTCGCCAGCTCCAGGGGCTTCGGCTCCAATATGGTGGGGTGCCCGAGCGGCCAAAGGGAGCGGGCTGTAAACCCGTCGGCTAAGCCTACGAAGGTTCGAATCCTTCCCCCACCACCAGCGCCACGGCGCTACCGTAGGCAACGGCCCCAAAGGGCCGGCGGACTTTGACAACCGATAGGGGTAGAAAATGTGCGGAAGTGGCTCAGGGGTAGAGCATCGCCTTGCCAAGGCGAGGGTCGCGAGTTCGAATCTCGTCTTCCGCTCCATTTTTTATACGCAGGCGGGCCGGCCGTCTGCGTCAGGCGGATGTAGTTCAATGGTAGAACTTCAGCCTTCCAAGCTGATAGCGAGGGTTCGATTCCCTTCATCCGCTCCACAGACTACGCGGGCTCATAGCTCAGCTGGATAGAGCAACAGTCTTCTAAACTGTGGGTCGCAGGTTCGAATCCTGCTGGGCTCGCCATCGCAGGGGTATAGCCAAGTCGGTAAGGCAACGGACTTTGACTCCGTCATGCGTAGGTTCGAGTCCTGCTACCCCTGCCAGTTTCTTGTGACCCATTAGCTCAGTTGGTAGAGCACTTGACTTTTAATCAAGGTGTCCGGAGTTCGAGACTCCGATGGGTCACCATTTTTTTTGTGCATGTATATGGTATAATCAACACAAAGGAGAACTGCCTTATGGAACGGTTTGACAGAATAACATTAAAACCGGATGTGATGGGCGGCAAGGCGTGCATCAAGGGCACCCGCGTGACGGTCGGCATGATCATGTCGCATCTTGCGGAAGGCGTGAGCTTCGACGAGCTTTTGGCATCCTTTCCGTACATCTCCCGCGAGGACATCGCCGAGGCGTTGCGTTATGCGGCGTGGCTTTCCGACGCGCGGGAGCTCGATTTTGAATGCGCTTGAATCTTCTGCTCGACATGAATCTGTCGCCGGATTTCGCGACGTTCCTGCAATGCCAAGGCGCGAACGCCGTGCATTGGACAGCCGTCGGGGCCCCGGAAGCATCTGATTTCGAAATCATGGCCTATGCCGCAGCGAACGATTATACGGTTTTAACGCTCGATTTGGATTTCGGCGCCATCCTCGCCGCAACGCAGGATTCAAAGCCCAGCGTTGTGCAAATACGAACAAAAGAAGCGTTGTCGAAACAGACGCAGACATTGATTTGGACCGCCATTTCCTATGCGCATCAGGAATTGCTCAGCGGGGCAATTTTGACCATCGACACAGAAAAATCACGGCTTCGGATGTTGCCCATACGGTGATGCGCAAGGTGTCCGGAGTTCGAGACTCCGATGGGTCACCATTTTTTTGTGAAACGCCGCGCGAAACCATCCTCTATTTTGTTATCTGAACATCCTCTATTTTGTTATGTGAAAGTCCTCTGTTTTGTTGCGCACGAGTCCTCTTTTTTGCTATACTCTATGTGGCCATGGGAGGATATGCACAATGACACTTCGAAACAAAG
>JAISTF010000110.1 GCA_031272745.1 Eubacteriales Family XIII. Incertae Sedis bacterium | reverse complement strand
TCGCGGAGAAATACATCCGTTATTGCATCCATGCCAAACGCCTATCGCAATCATGCGCCTGCGGTATTTCACTTCTTGCGCGCGGCTCCGTAGAATGATACTGTAGTTGTTACACGGATCACCTGCCACGCGAAGGGGGCGCACGTCCTGTTCCCCGGTGTGCGTACGCTCATCGACGTGGGCGGACAGGATGCGAAAGCGATGCTGCTGGCACCGGACGGGCGCGTCGAAAATTTCGTGATGAACGACAAATGCGCGGCGGGTACGGGGCGCTTCCTTGAAGTGATGGCGCGTGTGCTCGACGTGGAACTCTCCGTGCTCGCGGATCTCGACCTGGAAGCCGCGGCACCCGCGCGCATCAGCTCGACGTGTACGGTCTTCGCGGAGTCGGAGGTCATCTCGCAGCTCGCGTCCGGCGCGGACGCGCACGCGCTCGCGGCAGGCATCGCGCTTTCCGTCGCGACGCAGACGGCGAGCCTCGCCAAACGCGCGGGCGTCGAGCCGCCGGTGTGCATGACGGGCGGCGTCGCGAAAAACGGCGGCGTCGTGCGTGCGCTCGAACGGCTCTTGGGCACGACGGTTTCCACGTCGCCGCGCTCGCAGTTGGCCGGCGCGATCGGTGCCGCGCTGCTCGCCCTCGAGAGCATCGAAAACTCCCGCTGAAACAAATAGAAGCGATTTTCCGTGCGCGCCGCGCCGTTGTGTGGTATCCTATGGTATTGCATAGGGCGCGCGGGCGCAAGGAAGAGGAGCTTCGTTGATTTCAAAACTCAAATCGCACGTCAAAACCGTGTCGGGCAAGATGGACTCGGCGTTCGACTCCGTGTCGGACAAGATGGACTCGGCGGCGGACCGCATGTCGGACACGATGGATTCGGCCTTGGATCTGGCACGGGACACGGTGAGCACGGTCACGGGGGCGGCCACGGACGCGCGGGATACCGTCGTCGGTGTGGCCACGGACGCGCGCGATGTCGTCGTCGGCGCGGCTGCGGACGCGCGGGACGCCGTCGTCCGCACGGTCCGCGAGATCCCCGTCGACGTGCGCGAGGGCGAGCTCGTCGTCTTCGGCCGCGGCGCGCCGTGGGGCGAAGCGCCCGTCTCCGAGGAAGAGGGCACGCGCACCGTCTACATCCTGCTCACGAAACGCCTCAACATCACCTCGCTGCTGCTGCGCCTGTTCACCTGGAACAGCTACACCCACACGTCGATCGCGCTCGAACGCGACGGCATGTATTACAGCTTCAACCCCCGCCTCGGCTTCACGATCGAGCGGCCGATTCACCGCAAGCGCCCCGACACGCCGTGCAAGCTCTACGAGCTCGAGGTCGCGGCGCAGACCTACGCGGAAATCGAATCGCGCATCCACTGGCACGTCAACAACCCCGAAGCGTACAAATTCAACTACCTCGGACTATTCTTCGCAATCCTGCGGATTCCCGTCGGCATCGGCAACCGGTATTTCTGCTCGCAGTTTGTCTCGCAGCTGATCGCGCTCGACCGGCCGGATGAAAAGCGCCTGCACCCCAACGGCTTCCTGCCCGGAAAATTCAAAAAACAAAAAGGCGTCACGCTGCGCTTCAAAGGCGACACCGGCGAACTCGCCGACAGCTACAAAGAAACGTAATCCAAAAACTCCTGGTTGACCTGCCGCACGATGCGCATCGACTCGGGGTCGCCGTGCCCCGGATAAATCGTCACGTCGTTGCCCCACTTATTCACGACGTCCTGCATGCTGCGCTTCATGCGCTCCGCGCTGCCGCCGGGAAAATGCGTATACCCCGTATCCACGTTGAAAATCGTATCGCCCGTGAAGCACACCTTGGAACGGTCCGCGTAAAAACACAGCCCGCCGGCCGTATGCCCCGGCGTGTGCAGCACGTCGATGCGCTCCCCGTCGAGGTCGAGCGTCTCCCCGCCGTCAAACAGCACATCGATCCTTCCTTTATAATAATCGGCTTCCTCGCGGTGCGCGGCGACGGGGCAATCGTATTCGCCCGCGAGCGCTTCCGCCTTCCCCGCGTGGTCGTGGTGCGTGTGCGTGAGCAGGATCATCTTCGGTCGAAGCCCGTGCGCCTTGACAAACTCCTTGTAGCGCGCAGGCTCGTAGCCAGGGTCGACGATCAGCGCCTCGCCGCCGTCCCTCTGCCGGAGGACATACCCGTTCGCCTCAAGCGAACCGCAGATGAATCGTTCGATGTTCATGATTTCCGCACCTTCCTTCCGTGGAGCGTCCAGTAGACGGCGAGCGCGGCGAGGCTGATGGCGACTTCGACGAAGAACATGGCGGAAAAACTGCTGCCTTCCGCGACGGTGCCCATGAGGGCCGCGCCGATGCCGGCACCCGCGTCCGAAAAGATGAAATACGTGGACGTCGTCGTTCCGATGCGGTGCGACGGCGAGGATTTGACGGCGATGGCCTGGCCGAGCGGCAGGATCGTGCCGAAGCCGGCGGCCATGATGAGCGCGGCGGCCACGAAGAGCGTGATCTGCGCGGTGTGTGAACCGCTCGCTGCAAAAAGGGCGGCACCGGCAAGCCCGAGCAGAGCGAAGCTGAGCGCGTTGAGGATCATCGTCGGAACCATGACGAAATTGTCGCCGCGCCGGTCGACGAGCCGACCGGCAAACGGCCTGGTCACGATGATGAAGAGGCCGTAAATCAGGAAAAACACGGACGCGATCTGCGGGATGCCGAGCTGGGCGGTATACGATTCCGTGAACGCGGTCATGCCGGTATAACAGACACTCAGCAGGATGATCATGCTCGCGAGCGGCAGCGCCGATTTTTCGAAAAAGCTCCCGAGGCTCATCTTTGCGTGAATGTGGGAAAGCTGCTCTTCCGTGAAATCCGGCGTCCGGATGCGAATCGGCAGCACCACGAGAAACGCGGCGAACGCGAAGCCGAGGTTTGCCGCCCAAAGCGCGGTGTAGGAAACCGAATTGGCGAGGTAGATGCCCATCATCGGCCCGAAGGCGGTGGCGACCGTGAAGTTCAGGGTGTAGATGGCGATGCCTTCCGCGCGGCGCGAAAGCGGGATGAATTCCACCACGCTCGTCGCCATCGTGTTGTGCATGCTGCCGAAGGTCACGCCGTGCAGGAACCGGATGACGAGCAGCGACGGGAGCGAGACCGGCAGAAAATATGCGCAGCACACCGCAGCGTTGGCGGCGGAACAGAGGAGCGCCAGCTTGCGCCGCCCGACGCGATCGAGGAAGCGCCCCGTATAGAGCCGCCCGAGGATGCCGCCGAACATCGAGATGCTCGACGCAAAGCCGCCCATGCCTTCGGACACGGAGAGCCGCTCCATCGAATAAGCGGCCATCGTCGTCATCGTCGCGTACAACACCATCGCCGAGAGAAACCCCGTAAGCATCGTGAGTATGAAATCTTTGTTCCAGAGATTTTCCTGTTGTTTCATAAGATTTACCAATACCATCATATCACAATATGGTATGATAAATCCAATGTCGAATCTTGCAAGTAATAAAGCCGAAGCGTTTTTGCGAGAGAACGGGCTGCACGCGGATTGTTTTGATTTTCAAACCGAGGTGCGGCGGTTCATGGCCGAGATGGACGCGGGCCTTTGCGGGGGGGCGTCGACGCTGCAGATGGCGCCGACCTATCTCGACACGTCCGCGGATTTGCCGGAGGACGGCGATGTGGTCGCGGTCGATGCGGGCGGGACAAACCTGCGCGTGGCGCTCGTGCGGTTCCGCGCGGGGCGGCCGCCGGAAATCGTCGCGAAGGAGAAGGCGCCCGTGCCGGGGTCCGGCATTCCCGTGACGCTCGACGAATTTTTCGACCGCGTCGTCGAGCAGGCAGGGGCGTTGCTCGACGAGGGGGACCGGCTCGGGATGTGCTTTTCGTTTCCGAGCGAGATCCTGCCGGACAAGGACGCAAGGATTCTTTTGTTCAATAAGGAGCTTCGCGTGGCGGGCGCGGAAGGCGCACTGATCGGACCTTCGCTCAACGCGGCGCTCGCGCGTGCGGGCAAGGGGCCGCGGCGCGTGACGGTGCTCAACGACACGGCGGCGGCGCTGCTCGGGGAGCTGGCAATGCAACAGAAGCGGGCTTATGCGGGCCACATCGG
>JAISTF010000190.1 GCA_031272745.1 Eubacteriales Family XIII. Incertae Sedis bacterium | reverse complement strand
GTCGTCGGCCCCGCCACCACGCTGGCGCCCCAGTTGTTCGCCTACGGCGCGCACGACTTGTCCGGCTTCGCCGTCAAGGACGCGGAAGCGGCCGAGCGCGTCTGCCGCACCGGCACGGGTCTGATCCGCGGCACCGGCCAGAAAGTCAGCCTGCGCAAGTAGGGGCGGCATCCCTGCGACTTCGCGCAGGGCAGGCCTGCCGCCCGCCCCATCAAATAAAAAACACCGCCACGTCCTTCTCGCAAGGAAACGTATAAGGGAACTCCGCGCCCCCCGCCTTGCCCGCCGCGACGCCTCCGGTCTCCACCACACGCGCAAGTTGCGCCTCAATCCGCTCGTCGTCGCCCTTTGCGTACGTCTCAAAAAACGCGCGCGCCTCTTCCTTCGAGCGAAGCGGTTGGCTGAAGTCCAGCGATAGCTCCTGCTTCTCGTAGGCGAGCCCCTCGCCCTCCAGGAACGCCTCCATCTCCTCCGCGTAGGCGCGGTGCCGGCTGCCGCCGATCTTGCTCGGTTTTTTCGAGACGTCCATGCCGTGCATCACGCAGACCGTGAGCCGCCCCTCGCGGCGTAGCACCTGCTTCATCAGCTCGCCCGGCCCGCTGAAATAACAGAAGAGCGCGACGTCGAACGGTGGGAACGGCGAGCCCTCCGCCACCATCCTTTCCGCGTCCGCCACCAGCGGGCGGATGTTGCCCGCCCCCGCGGAGGACGCCTCGCGCCGGAGGAATTCGATGGGGATGGACGCGACGTCGATTGCGGTGATCTCGCGCACCGTGCCCGCGAGCGCGAGGTCAATCAGCCCCGGTCCGCAGCCGAAGTCGCAGACCGTGTCCTGCGCGCGCAACCGCGGCCGAATCATGTCCGCAAGCCGCGCGTGGAACCCCGTCACACGCGAAGCCCGCACGTACCATGCCAGTTTTTCTTCCGTCCATTCAAACAACATTGCCCTTCTCCGTTTTCCTACAATACTATATACAAGCAGACCACGGCGACGCACCAAAGCACCATCACGACAGCATCCTCGCGGCGCAACGTCAGGCGCCGCATCGACGTCCGCGTCTTGTGGGCGCGGAAGGCGCGCAGTTCCATTGCGGTCGCCGTTTCGTCCGCGCGGCGCAACGTGCCGACGAAGACCGGCAGGCACAGCCCCGCAAAGGCTTTGAACCGCCGCAGGGGGCCGGTCTTGCGAAAGCGGACGCCGCGCAGCTGCATTCCTTGGTAGACGCTGACCGCTTCTTCGCGCAGGATCGGCAGGAAATGCAGGCCGACCACGACCATGAACGCGATTTCATAAGGCACGCGCATCTGCGTGAAGCCAAGCAGATAGTCGCGCATCTCCCCTTCGAGCAGGATCTGCGCGGACGCGACCACGACGAGCAGGCGCAGCGCGAGCATGGCCGCGAGCAGCGCGCCCTCCTTGTACAGCACCACCGTGCCGCCCACTGTCAGCAGCGGCGTCGCGTCGGGGTCGAAGCGGACTGCAAAGACGGCCTGGATCACGAAGAGGGCCGCGATGAGAGCGAAGAGCGCGCGGCAGCGTTTCAGCGCGCGCGGCAGGTCCGCGCCGCCGACGGCCAGCGCGGCAAAGGACAAGGCCAGCAACGAGGCGAGAAACGCGAGCCCGGTGGCGGCGACCGCAAACCCGCTGACGACGGCCATCATCAGCATCTTCGTGCGCGGGTCGAGGGCGCGCAGCGACCGGCGCGGCAGGGGCAGGCTTTCCTGCGTCGCAAGCGGACTGGGCCGATCCGTTTCCGCCGCGGCGCCGGGCACTGCGTCGTCGGGGCCCGCTGCAGGGCCGGGGTCTGCGTCGTCTCGGCCTGCTGCGCCGCCAGCCGCCGGCGCCATGTCCACCACCTCGTCCGCGTATGCCGCAAGGAAGGGGGCGTCGTGCGAGATCACGATCACGCCGACGCCATCCTCGTCCGCCAGCCGGCGCAACAGCGTCCCGAGCGCGCGCCGCCGCCCGCGGTCGAGGCCCGAAGTCGGCTCGTCCAGCACCAAGTAGTCCGGCCCCGTCGCAAGCACGGCCGCAAGCACCACGCGCTGCTTCTCTCCGCCCGACAGCTCAAACGGGAACCGATCCATCAGGTGGCCGATGCCGAACGCCTCCGCGAAACGATCCCGCCGCGCGGCCACCTCCCCCTCGGGGAAGCCGAAATGCCGTAGGCCGAATTCGAGCTCCTCGCGGACGCTGGTGGTAAACATCTGCCGCTCGGGGTTTTGCATGACGAGGCCGATCCGGCGCCCGACCTCGTCCAGCGTCATCCCCCGCACGGCCGCCCCGTCCACGAGCACGCGACCGCCCGAAGGCGCGAGCATCCCCGTGAGCAGTTTCGCGAGCGTCGTCTTGCCGCACCCGTTCGGCCCCGTGACCGCCGTGATCCGCCCGCGCGCAAACGAAGCCGAAAACCCTGAGAGCACAGGCCCCAAGCCACGGGGGCCACCGGAATGTAGGGGCGGCATCCTGCCGCCCGCCGAACGCGATGCCACCCCGCCGCCCACCGCACGCGATGCCGCCCCGCCGCCCGCACCCGTAGGGGCGGGGCTTGCCCCGCCCGCCGCATACGAAAAACAAACCCCCTCCGCGATCAACGCCACAACTCATCCTCCAGCAGCGCCGTCGGCACGTCCGCGGGCGGCGCATCACAGAGGATGCGCCCTCCCTTCATCAACACCCACCGGTCCGCGAAATCCAAAAACTCGAAATCATGCTCGACCACCAACACCGCATGCCCCTGCGCACGCAGCTCCCGCGCGATGTCGCAAAACGCCGCGCGCCCCGCCGCGTCCAGCCCGCTCGCGGGCTCGTCGAAAAGCAGCGCCCCGGGCCGCATCGTCAGCACGCCGGCGATCGCCAGCCGCTGCTTCTCCCCGCCCGAGAGCGTCCCCGGGTCGCGCAGCTCCATGCCCGAAAGCGACAGCGCCCCCAGCGTCGCGTCCACCCGCGCCCGGACCTCCCCAGGCGGCACCAGCAGATTCTCCGGCCCGAATGCCGCGTCGTCCTCCACCGCCGTCATCACGATCTGATGGTCCGGCTCCTGCAACACAAATCCCACCCCGGCATCGCCCGCCGCACCCCCGCACCCCGCCGCAATGCGCCGGCAAAGCGTCGTCTTCCCGCACCCCGACGGCCCGATCAGCACGCAGAGCTCGCCCGCGCCGACATGCAGGCTGACATCTATGAGCGCGGGCTCGTCCGCCTCGGGATACGTATACGTCAGGTTCCGGACGTCGATCATTTCATCTCGATCGCCGTGAGCAGATACGCGGAGCGGTTGCCGAAGGGGTCGTCGCGGATCACGATGCGCAAAGGCCCCTTGCCCCCCTCGTCCGGCCCCGGCAGCGGCGCGCCGTCCTTCTCAAGCACGACGACCACGTTTTCCCCCTTCTCGATGTCCGACTTGAATACCGACGCGACGAAGCCGTCCGACGCGTGAAACAAAAACTCCGTGTACTTCGACGCCCAATCCGGGTCGGCCACCTCCAGCAACGTTTCAAGCGGCACGCCCGTGAACTCCCCGCTCTCGTCTTCCTCCTTGCTCGATGTGATGGTCTTCTCGATGCTGGTGAACGGAAAAGCCGCGAGCTCCTCGTACGTCCACGCCGCCTTCGTCCCCTCCGCGTCGTACAGCCGCAACGACCCGTCGGACACGGTGTCCTGCACCGCGCTCCTGTTTGCCAGCGCGAGCGCCGCCACGGCGCAGACGAGCGCCGCGAAAACGACGATGACGATGACCGCGGATTTCTTCAGTTTCATGGAATCCTCCTTCGCACAAGCCGATACTTCCGCGCCACCTTGTACAGCGCGTTCGCGATGGCGCCACCCGCCGCGCCGGACAGCGCGGCCGCGCACAGCGTGAGCGCAAGGAAGAGCGCCGGCAGATGAAAAAAGATGATGTTGACGCAGTACGTGCCCGCGAGGTTTGCCACGATGCCCGACAGCACGGCGGCGAGCAAATCGAAATCGCGCCCGCCCACGCGGAGCAAGAGCAGCAGCAGCACGTCGACGCACACCCCCGGCGCGGTGTAGCTCACGAAGCTCATCACGCCGTGCGACCCGGGGATGCCCGTGAACACGACGATGACCGCCTGCACGATCCCGCAGAGCGTCGCGCTGCCCGGCTTGCCCGTGATCGCCGCCGCGAGCACCAGCCACATCATATACAGCCCGCCCGCGAGCGATCCGCCGGGGATCATCAAAGGCGCGCTGACCAAATGCACGGCCGACGAGACGACGGGCTTGATCGCCACGCCGACGGCGGCCATGACCGCGATGATGATGATGTCGTACGTCGAAAATTTCTTCAGCATAGGCCACCCGCGGACATCACTTCTCCCACGCGTCGAGCAGACGCCCGTCCGCCGCGAACGCCTCGATCCGCAGCGTCTCCGCCGTCGCCGTGATCTTGTGCCAGCCGCTGATGCCGCCCATCTCGAACGCGATGAAATCCGGCGGCACGGTGCCGCTCGTTTCATAATTCTTTTGGCTCGCGTTCCCCATCACTTCGACGAGGCCCTGCGGGTCGTCCACGCCGTCCTTGAGCGGGAACGTGCGCATCATCTCGTGCTGGTGGCCGCAGAGCACGAGGTCCACGCCCGTGCGGTCGAAGATCGGCACCCAGCGCGCGCGCATCGCCGCCGCCGTGCTGTCGCCCGCGACCGCGTAGGCCGGCTGGTGCATGAGCACGATCTTCCACGGCCGGTCCGCGCCCGCGAGATCGGCCTCGATCCACGCATCGATTTCCCCTGCGATGCGGGCGTTTTCGTCCTCGTCGGCGGCGTAGTCCTCCGAGGGGTCCAAGTAATTGCTGGACAGCGACACGACATGCAGGTCGCCGCAGTCAAACGAATAATATTCCTCTTCATAGCCAGCCGGGCCGTTCGCGGGCAGATCGAACGCTTTGAGATAGGTCTCGGGCTTGCCGCCCACGCCGTCTGCCGTCGGCACGCATTCGTGGTTGCCGGGCGCGAAAAACGTCGGCAGCCCCTCGAGCGCGGGCGCGGCGGCCGCGAAGAAAGCGCCCCACTCTTCGGGCGTCCCCGCCCCGCCCGTGTTCGTGATGTCGCCGCATTGCATCGCGAAATCCGCCTCCGGCGCGTCCTCCCGCGCCGCGTCGATCAGCGCGCCGACCTCCGCGTACTCGCTGATGCTGGCCTCGGGCTGCACGTCGCCAAAAAACAGCGCCACCGTCCGCCCGTCCGCCAGCGCCGCCTCGTCCGAAGGCACCGCCGAGGAGATCGAGCCGAACCAGGACTCCAGCGGCACATCCGCCGCCGCCCCGTCGCCGCCGGCCGCCGCCGAAACCGAGCCGCCGCACCCCGCAAGCAGCAGCGCCGCAAGCAGGCTACCGCAAACGAATTTCCGTGACGTCCTCATACTCGTCCCCTGTCGTCTCGAAATAGCTGAACGTCTGCCGGAAGACCGCGAACCGTCCCGCCCCGTCCGTCAAATAACGGTCGCCCGCCGCCGTGACCACCTCGAAGCCGCTGTCGCCCGCGTCATAGAAATCCGCCAGCGAAAACGAAGCCTCCCGCGTATACACCTCCGATGCCAAATCGCCGTTCTCCGCGCGCCCCTCGTAGTGGAAGGACGCCAGCAGCGGCGACGTCAAAATCTCCCCGAACGGGATCACGTCCACGCCCCCGTCCAAGCGCACCACGCGCAGCCCCACCCCGCTGCCCTCGCTCACGACGAAGATGCGGTCGATGTCCTGCGCGTTCGCGCTGAGCGGGTGCTCCGGCGCCACGCACTGCCACCCGTTCACCTCGGAAAAAATCATGTACGCCCGATCCAGCCCCTCCCAGTCGAGCTTCACCGAAAACCCGTCGCCCGAAGAGCAAAGCCACACCGCCAAAGGCTCGCCGGAAATCTCCGACCCCGCCAAAAATTCCGGCAGCGCCACCCCCTCGAAATCCGCGTCCCCCGGCAGCGCCGCAGGATCCTTCACGGGCGTCCCCGTCTTGTAGGACACGTACTGCCCCACGTCCCCCTCGATCGACAAAAACCGCTGCGGGCTCTCCCCGCCGCCGCCCGCACCGCAAGCGGCCAGCAGCAAAGCCGCCGCCAAGACCGCACCAAGCGCTTTCCTCATTCCTGCCCGACCGCCTCGACCGACACGACAGAGGTCACCGGCTCCAGCTCTTCATCGTCCGTCGGCGGGTAAAAGCCCCACGCGCCGTCCACTTCCGCAAAAACGCCCGCCACGAGTTCATGCTGGTTGAACAGATACGTCTGCCCCTCTACGTCCGTCAGTTGGTAGACGTTCACCGTCGCAAACCCCTGATCCTTGATCATGTCCGTGAAGCCCACACCGACATGCCCGTCCGCGCCCGTCGCCTCGCCCCAGGTCTCCAGCCCCCGCGCGAGCGACGCATACAGCGTCGTGCCCGCGCGGATCGAGCAAATCGTATTCATATTCATCCCCTCCGGCAAATCCGGCGAGCAGAACTGCGGCACCAAATCCCCCGTGTATTTGAGATACCCCTTGAGGAAATTGTCCATCGTCTCGTTTTTCTTCAGCCCGTCCGAGGCCGCCATATAGACCTTCGCGCCAGAATCACCGTCGCCCGGCATCCCGCCGTATTTCAGCAGGATGTCGATCGTGCTCACGATGTCGCCGCCCTCCTCCTCGCTGTACGATCCCTTCGTCTCGCCGAGCAGCGGCAGCGCCGTGTCGAGGAAGACCACCTTGTCCGTCACCGTCGCGCTCGTACCCGTTTCGAACGAAATCTCGCACACCATGCGCGCCCAGTACATCGCGCGCTCGCCGAGCACCACCGCCCGCAGCGGCGCCGACTGGCCCTTGTCGAACTTCTTGCTGCCGTCCATATACGCGAGCACCACCTCGCGCTTCTCGAGGATCTCGCGCGGCACTGCGACCGAATACCCGTCCAACGACGTGAACCGCACCGCCGAAAACTCGGACAAAGGCTTCCCGCCGCCGTACTTCTCCACAAACGATGCCAGCGTCGGCCCCACCGCCGTGAGCTTCACGATGTCACCGTTGCTCCGCTGGCCCTCCGCTTTCTTCGACACGGCCTCCATCTGCGTCAGATCGGAGATCGTCACCGTGAAATCCTCGTCCGTCAGCCCCTTCACCACCACCTCGTCCTCGAGGTACGGCAACGAGGAAGCATCCGCGGAACAGCCGGCCAAAAGCGCCGCCGCCGCAACGACGGCCAGCATGGTTATTGCCAAAAACTTCTTTGCCTTATTCACCTTCGTCCTCCACCAAATACATCTTGCCCGTCTCCGGGTCCACGTAGACCGTGCCCATCTTTTCGTATTCCTCCGAGCCGTCGAGGCTGTCCTCGGCCGCGTCGTCGTCGACCGCCGTCACCTCCGCGCCGGGCGCGGCCGGGCGCAACTCCTGGTTGTTGATGTCGATGTTCCAGTAGATGACGAGCGACAGCATGAGGCCGCAGGCGAAGACGAGCATCGCGTCGACGATGTTGATCGCGCCCTCCATCGGATTCACGTCCTCCTGGTCGAAATAGCGGCGACGGCGCCGCAGGTTCCCGCCGAGGCTCATTCGATCACCCCCTCGAGGATCGTCTCCATCGCCGTCAGGTCGCCCTGGTACCAGCGTTTGCGCACCTTCGAGATCACGAACGCCACGCCCGCCGCGCACAGGCCCGCCACCGTCGCGTCGAACGCCGTAAGCAGCGAGTCCGCGAGCTGCTTCGTGTCGCCCTGGCCGAGCGCGATGAGCCCCGGGCCGAGCGGGATCAGCGTCGCCATCAGCCCGAACATCGGCGCGATGCGCGCGATCACGTCCGTCACATGGACGCGCCGTTCGAGCCGCGCCTCCTCGTCCGCGAGCAGCTGCCCCGCGAAGATGCGCTGCTCCTCTACCGGCATCTCGCGGTTTTCGAGCAGCCGCGCGAACGCCTGTTGCTGCGATTTGAGGAAGGGCAGCTTGCGCAGCGCCGCGAGCGTCTCCGCCCTCGACAGCCCCGCGATCGCGTCGAGCGCCCGCGTCACGTCGAGCCGCTTGCCGGCCCGCTCCATGAAGTATTCGACGATCGCGCTGCCGAGTTGATACACGGTGAGCACGACCATCGCAATGAGCACGATGATCGCCGGCACCTCGAGCGCCGACGAAAAAGCGTGTATCGCGTCTTTTACCACTGTGATTTCCATACTGTCTCCCTATGCCTCTACAACCGGATGAATCCGAATAACGACGTGCCTGCGGTCTGTTTCGCCGCGCCGAGCGCAAACGCGATCCCGAGCACAGAGCCGACGAGCGTGGCCGCGCTGCCGTCCGCTTGCGGAATCTGCAGGGGGGCGCTGTCCTCGGCAATTTCATAATCGTTCCACGGGTCGTCGCCGTCGCTCTTGCCGCCCCCGCCGCCACCCGCGAAGGCGATCTCCATGAGCACCTTCGGCGCGTTGATCTCACGGCCCTGCACGATGGTCCCGTCGTCCATCGTGATCTGCGTCGTTTCGCCGGACACGGTGACGCCCGCGCCGGGGCCGTCGCCCGAGGCGGCCGTCCCGCCGCCGGTGCCGCCGCCCGTCCCGTCGCCGACGCCGCTGCCGACGCCGGAGCCTTTGCCGTCCGTGTCCGCGTCGTCGTTGCCCGTGCCCTTCGTGGCGTTGGACTTGTCCGCGCCCGCGAGCGCGGCCGCCTCTTTCTGCGCCTCGATCTCCGGCGGCGAGCCGACGAGCTGGACGTCGATGGCGGTGATGTCGTGGATCGAATAGGAAAAGCCATCGCCCGCGCCGTTGTTGGCGATGCTCGTCATGCCGTAGACGAGCCGGAAGCCCGGCGTCGCGTACATCTTGCTGTATTTCGGATACGGCTCCCAGCGGTCGTGGTATTCCTGGTAGACCATGAGCACGGGCACGACCTCCGGGTTTTGGTCCGCGCCGAGGCCGGGCTTCTCCGTCGCCTTGTCCCAATACTTCACGAGGT
Organism: Eubacteriales Family XIII. Incertae Sedis bacterium; assembly: GCA_031272745.1. GTDB lineage: Bacteria > Bacillota > Clostridia > Peptostreptococcales > Anaerovoracaceae > WRFF01. The sequence goes on along the minus strand of JAISTF010000190.1, from coordinate 4,328 downwards.
TCGGGAAGTAGTACCGCGTCGTGCCTGTCAGCACCTGCATCGTATATTCAAAGTCTCCCGCCGTGTAGCCGTCGCCTGCGCGGAAGTACAGCCGCTGCACGGAGCCGACGTCGATGCCCGCCGCAAGAAGGACCGCCTCCAGCGGCGTGCCGCTCGCGGCCATGATCGTCGGCGCGGGGTAGTGGTCGATGAACGAATAGCCCCTGATCTCGTTGGCGAACGAGCGCAGCTCCGCCGCCGTGAACGCCGCCATGTCCTCGTAGCCGTAGCCATAGTAGCCCGCGCGGATCGTCAACACCGCGCCCGTGTCCTTCGCGGGGTTGTCCGTCGGCGCCTCGGAGGGCTCGTCTGGCTCTTCCGATTCCTCCTTCTTCACCACGTCCTCGTTTTTCGTATAGGTCACCGTCTCGTGCTTGTCCGCCGTCATCGAGGAAATGTCCACGGAGGCTTTGTCCGGCGTATAGCCGTCGATTTTTGGGCTCGGCACGCTGGCCGAAAGGCCGACGGCGATCGTCTTCGTGACGGTATCCGCCGCCTTTGCGCCGTCCTTGTAGACGTAGTCGACGGTCAGCGTATACGAGGTGGGCGGCGTCACTTCCGAGCCGCCGCCGGGGTCTTCCCCGCCGGGTGTCTCCTCCGAGCCGCCGCCGGGATCTTCGCCGCCAGGGGTCTCCTCCGAGCCACCGCCGGGATCTTCGCCGCCAGGGGTTTCTTCCGAACCGCCGCCGGGATCTTCGCCACCCGGTGTCTCTTCCGAGCCGCCACCCGGGTCCTCCCCGCCGGGTGTCTCCTCCGAGCTGCCGCCGGGGTCTTCGCCGCCAGGGGTCTCCTCCGAGCTGCCCGGAGGCGTCTCCGAACCGCCTTCCGGTTCTTCCGTCGCAAAGCCGACGCCGGCCGCCAGCACAAGGACCAGCGCGCCGACCGCGCAGAGCGCAAAAAATCTCCGGAGCATGCCGTGCTGCAACCGCGCCATGTTATTTCACCGTCACTTTGATCGTCGCGGTCTTGCCGCCGGCCTTCGCCGTGATCGTAGCCGTGCCTTTTTTCAGCCCGACGACGCGGCCGCCCGCGTCGACCTCGACCTTGTTTTCGTTGGAGCTCTCAAACGTCACGCCCTTGCCGGACAGCGCCGCCTTTGCGGGCGTGAGCTTCACCTGCAACGCCGCCGTGTTTTTTGTCGCCGATTTGGAATCGAGCGTCAGCGACTTCTTCGTGAACTTGAGCCCGGTGACCGCCGACGCTTTCGCGACGACCTTCACCTTCACGGACAGCACCTTCGCCCCGTCCGCGTCCATCGCCGTCACCGTCGCCGTGCCGGCCTTCTTCGCCGTGAGCTTGCCGCTCTTCGCGTCCGCCTTCACGACGCCCGTCTTGCTGCTCTTCCACGTCAGCTTCGCGGCCCGCGCCGCGAGCGCGCGCCCGTCCGCCATGTCGGCGTAGGCCGGCAGCGTCAGCTTCGTGCCTTTTTTCATATAGACGGTTTTCGCGGAAATCGGCAGGCGCGCTTTTTCGACGGCCAGCTTCAGCGTGAAGGACAGGGTCACGTATTTGTCCCCCTTGAACAGCGCCTTCAGCTCATAGCTCTTGCCGTTTTCGAGGTTTTTGAAAAACGCGGGGAGCAGCGTCACGTCCGCCATGTCGTCGGCGACCGTGTAGTCCGTCCCGAGCGCGAGCTCCTCGCCATTCAGGAACACGGTGTACAGCAGCGCGGTCGGCGCGTCGATATGAAAAACCACGCCTTCCGTCTCTTTGCCCGTATAGACCGCCGGACCGCCGTCCACCGAGCCCGTCGCTTCGGTCACCGCGAACGTCGGGACCCATTCGGTCTTGTCGATGCCCGCGCTGTCCGAGATGTCCGTTCCCGGGTTCGCCACCATCCACAAGAGGATGGGATAGCCGCCGTTGATGCCCGGCGTGTCCGCCGCAAACGCCGCGCCCAGCGTCGTGACAAACGCCGCCGCCTTTATGTCCGCCTCGGATTTCGCGCCCGCGTTCACAAATTTCGGATCCGCGCTCTGCCCGTCAAACCAACCACCGTCCTGGCCCGTGCCTTCGAGATAATACGTATTGGTCACGATGGTCGCCCACCGCCCGTCAGAACCGAGGTTGTTCGTGCCGATCGCCATCGCGTAGTCTTTCGGACCCGAGACGACTCCGATGTTGTAACAGTTTTCAATCTTGTTTTCGTTGGAGCCGACGATGCCGCCTGCGGGCTGGCCGCCCGAGATCTTTCCCGCGTTGAAGCAATTGCTCACGGTCCCGCCGTTCCACGACGCGCCGACGATGCCACCGACGCCCTTCTTGTCCGTCGTGGAAATTTCGACAAAGCTCGCGCAATTTGAAATCTTGGCCGATCCGGTCGAACTGCCGTCGGTCGGCGCCTTCGTCTTTCCGATCTTGCCGACGATGCCGCCGACCGAGCGGTTGCCGCTGATATAGCCCGTCACCGCGACATTGAGCACGGCGGGCGACAGCGGCCACAATTCCACGGGGTCGTTGTCATGGACGCCGAGACGCCCCACGAGGCCGATGGACTCGCCGTCGCCGAAATTTCCCGTCGTGCAGCGGCGCAGGCAACGGATGTTCTTCACCCAATGCCCCTGCCCGTCCAGCACGCCGCAAAACGAGGCAGAGATCTTCGTCGAGTAAATATTTGGCCGCATGAGGTACTGCCCGCCGATCGGCATGAAATTGCCCGCGCCCCCCATGTCGAGGTTTGCGTCGATGTACACGGTCTGCCCCGAAAAATCGTACGATCCCTGATGCCAAGTCGTCGTCGCCTGGTTTTGGCTGCCCGCTTTCTCCGTGCCTTCCTTCACATTGTCCACGATGTACGCGGTGTTGCCGATGACATTCGTGATCTCCGCGTTGTAGATCCCGTTCACGAGCGCCGCCAGCCCCATCAGCTGCGCGGGCGTCGAGATGTGGTACTCCGCCTGCCCCGGCGTGAACCAGGACACGTCGATCGTCTTCCCGTCCCAGGCGTCCGTCGCCGCAAAAACAGGCGCAGCCGGCATCGCCAGCCCTGCCGCCGCAATCAATACCGCCAATATCCAAGCCACTCGTTTCATCCCGTCACCCTCCGTGCCATTGACCTTCCTCGTCCGTGCCCAGCAAGGCACTTGGTCATTATACAGGAAAAATCGCCGCTTGTGTGTTCTGCGTATAACAGTTCGAGTTTTTTTTATAATGTAATCTTCTTCAGAAGCGCCGGGACTCCGTCGCGGTTCTCCCGCGTGACGACGATCACGCGGACGTCCTCCCGCGCACGGATCCAGTCCAGAAAGGCGGAGCGGGCGGAAAAGCCGGCCTCGCCGGGCGGCAGGGATTGCTTCAGCACGCCGAGCACGGGGGCGGGGGCGTCCAGGCAACGGAAGACCTCCGCCTGAAAAGCCAAGGCATCCGCCTCCATGAAACCGAGCTCGTCCATGAGGATCAGGCCCGTGTCCGCCTGCGCGCCCTCGCGCGCCGCGCGCAGGATGCCCGCGCCGACCGTGTCAAACACATCCGCGTAGACGTCCATCGTCATCGCTGCGGGGTCGCGCACCGCGACGACGGCGCGGGCCGCCCTGTCCGCGTACGGCGCGATGCAGACCCGGTCCCCGTCGAAAAACGTCGCGAAGCCGCTCGGCCGCAACGGGCCCGCCTCCGCGAGAAACCGCGCGATCGCGGTCGACTTGCCGACGCCGCGCTCGCCCGTGAGGAACACGTTTCCCGTCTGCATCCGTTTCAAGATGTTCTCTGCCATACAGGTAGTATACCATTGGCGCGCATCGCATCACGACCTATAGGCACGGTTCACCCGTTCAGCCACGCCACAAGCAGGCGCGTCTTTTCCACCGCCGCCGCCGCCGCCGAGGATGATTCTCGCTGGCGCTCGAATCTTTGAATTATCTGCTGGATTCTGCGACTCCGCTTCGCTCCGCGCAGAATGACATTCATAGGAAACGTTATCTATGATATTGTCATTCTGCGCGGAGCCCGAAGGGCGTAGTCGCAGAATCCAGCCCGTGCGCCCTACTTCACCGTCACGACGATCTTTGCGGTTTTGCCGCCGACCTTCGCGGTGATGGTCGCCTTGCCCTTCTTCACCGCCGTCACCTTGCCGGCTTCGTCCACGGTTGCGACCTTCTTGTTGCTGCTCGTGAACTTCACCTGCCCCAGGTTCGTCGCGTTCTTCGGCGTGAGCTTCAGCTCCAGCACGGCCGTCTTGCCCTTCTTGAGCGACAGCGACTTCTTCGAGAACGCCGCCTTCGTCAGCTTCACCGCCGTCGGCGACAGCTTGATCTTCACCGTCGTCTTCTTGCCGTTCAGCGTCGTCGCCGTCA
>JAISTF010000089.1 GCA_031272745.1 Eubacteriales Family XIII. Incertae Sedis bacterium | reverse complement strand
GGCGGCCACCACGGCGGCGGCGGGCGGCGCCCCGAGCGTGCTCGGGCTCCCGTCGTACTACAACGCGGGCATCGCGGACGGGGCGGCGATCGGGCTGATCGGCGACTGGACGAAGGCCGTGTACGGCGTGTCCGGCGGCATCGAGGTCTCCGTCAACGACAGCGCGACGCTCGTGCTGCCGAACGGGACGGACACGATCAACCTCTGGCAGGACAACATGTTCGCTGTCCGCGTCGAGGTGCAGGTCGGCTTCGTCGTCGCGAGCCTCGACTACTTCCGCAAGCTCACGAACGCGTAGGGTGAGCGGGATGGAGAAGACGGAACGGCTGTTCCACAAGTCCACCGGCCTCTACCATGACGTGCCCGGGGAGTACGTCGCGGCGCACCTCGCCAACGGGTGGGAGCGCGCCGCGGCGCCGGCCCCGCCGCGCAAGGCGGAAGAGGCGGGCGCGGATGCGGCCGTGAAGAAAGAGAAGGCGCGGAAATGACGCCGTACGCGACCGTGGACGACGTCGAGGCGCGGTACGGGCCGCTTTCGGCGCAAGACGCGCAGCGGGCCGGCGTGCTGCTCCAGGACGCCGCCGCGCTGATCCTCGCCGTCGGCGGGACGCCCGCCGAGAATCTGGACGGGGACGCGGAGGCGGCGTACAAAGCCGTCTGCTGCGCGATGGTGCACCGCGTGATGATCAGCCCCGCGTGGGCGGTCGGCGGCGTGACGCAGCACAGCCAGACGGCGGGCCCGTTCTCGGAAAGCTATTCGTTCGGCAACCCGAACGGGGACCTGTACCTGACGAAGGCGGAGAGGCGGCAGCTCGGCATGTCCGGCGCGAGGGTTTCGACGATCGCGCCGGCGCGCATGCCGGAGCCCCCGCAGGGAGGGAGCGCGGCGTGAAGGGCGAGACGGTGACGGTGCGGTACGGATCGCCTGGCGGCGGCGCGGACCCGTTCAACGCGGAGGCCGCCGTGGAGGTTTCGCAGGACGTGGAGAACGTCCTCGTGCAGCCGGGCGGCGGCAAGGACGACTTCGAGAGCGTCCGGCCGGACGGCGTGCAGGTCGACTACACGCTTCTGTTCCCGAAGCTCTTCGTCTACGGCGTTGATCCGCAGATACTCCGCGGCGCGACGGTGGTCGTGCGCGGCAAGGAGTGCCGGGTCGTCGGCTCGCCGGACGTCTACGGCGCGGAGGGCTGCCCGACGGAATGGGCGCTTTCCGCGGACGTGCGGAGGGTGGACGGATGACCGCGTTCAAGCTGAAGCTGAACCGGCAGGCGGTCCGCTCGGAGCTTTTGAAAAGCGACGGCGCGAGGCAGATCGTCGCGCGCCTCGCGAGCGAAGCCGCCGCGCGCGCCTCGTCGATGGGCGGGGAGCGTTACGAGTCGGCGGTCTACGCCGGCAAGAACCGCATATACGGCACCGTCCGCGCGGCGGACAATGCGGCGGCCGCGGAAAACGCGCGGCACAACACGCTCGCGAAGGCGATCGGAGGCAAAGGGTGAACATCGAGGCGGCGGTCATACAGGCCCTCGGCGCGGCGCTCCCCGTGCCCGCGTTCGCGGACGTGCCGAAAAGCCGCCCCGCGTCCTTCGTGACGGCGGAGCGGACCGGCGGGACGCTGGCGAACGTGGCGATCGACGCCGCGACGGTGGCGGTGCAGTCCTGGGCGCAGGGCCGCTACGAGGCGTCGGAGCTCGCGGAGCTCGTCGACGCGGCGATGCTGGCCATCCCGTCGGGGAGCGGCGCGATCACGCGGTGCGCGCGCAACAGCGGGCCGTACAACTTCCCCGACCTCGACGGCGGGATGGGCAGGTACCAGGCGGTCTATGAACTTACGTTTTACAAGGAGGTAACGCAATGAGCAACAACGCAGCAAACGTGTCGGTCGGAAAGCCGAAGACGGGAGGGGCCATCTACACGGCGCCGCTCTCAACGGCGCTCCCGACGGACGCGACGACGGCGCTATCGTCGGATTACACATGCCTCGGCTATGCGAACGAGGACGGGCTCGTCAACGGCGCGGAGACGGATTCGCAGGACATCGTGGCGTGGGGCGGGGAGAAGGTCCTCACGGTGCGCACGAGCTATTCGGAGACGTACGCATTCACGCTCATCGAGAGCAGGAACGTGGACGTTTTGAAAAACGTGTACGGCGAGGGCAACGTCACCGGCACGATCGACACGGGCGTCACCGTGCAGCACACGAGCGAGGATCTGCCGCTGAAGCGCTGGGTCTTCGAGATCGTCATGTCGAACGACACGGCGAAGCGGATCGTCATCCCGTCCGGCAAAGTGACGGAGGTCGGCGAGGTCACGTACGCGGACGGCGACGCGATCGGGTACGAGACGACGATCTCGGCGTTTCCGGACGCGTCCGGCGTGACGGCGTACGAGTACATCGTCAGCACCGCGGCGGCCGGCTGAGCGGAGGCTGGGCATGGCGGCGAAGAACCAGGGCGGGCTTCCGGCGAAGCCCGCGAAGATCGAGACGACGTTCGCGCAGCTCGCGAAGAGCATCGACCCGAACAAGATCAACAGCATGGAATTCCTCGAGCAGATCACCGAGCTGGCGGAGAAGAACAACGTGCTCGTCCTCCCGCGCATCGTGGAAAGCATGTTCGCGCCGGAGGACCGCGCGAAGCTCGACAGGGCGCTCGCGCGGCCTGACGGGACGGTGCCGATCGACGCGATGGCGAAGGCGGTGTTCGAGATATTCCGGAGGGCCGGCGAGCTAAAAAAATCCTAAGCCTTGCCGTCATGCTCGGCAAGGCGAAGGACGAGCTCACATGCGACTTCCGCGAGACGTACGGCCTCGACCTTCCGCTCATGACGGACCCGCTGTACGCCGCCACGCTCGCGCTCGGGCTCCGTCCGTCCTCGCGGACGATGATGAAGCTGGCCGGGATGCAGTTCCCGCTCGAAACGGAACTGATGGCGCTGCAGGCGGACATGCTGCGGTGGCTGTGCTGGTCGAAGACGAAGGACGGCGAGAAAGGCCGGAAGCGGCCGAAGCCGATCCTCGCCCGCGCGAGGAAGGCCGAGGAGCTGGAGACGTTCGACACGCCGGAGGATTTCATGGAGAAGCTGGAGGAAATCAGGGGAAATGGCGACAGGGGCTGAAATAGCGCAGGCGTACGTGCAGATCGTTCCCACGACGCAGGGCATCAAAGGCAATCTTGAGACGCTGATGGGCGGCGACGCCACGAGCGCGGGCAAGAGCACGGGCTCGAAGCTCGGCGCGGGCATCAAGGCGGGCATCGGCGTCGGCATCGGCGCGGCGCTGTTCAACACCGCGCTGGCGGGCGTCCAGGCCGTCGCGTCCGGGATGAGCGCGCTCTTCAAGGGCGTGCTCGAGGAGTACGGCGCGTACGAGCAGAACATCGGCGGCATCAAGAAGCTGTTCGGGGAGAACGCCTCGGCGATGGAGAAGTACGCGCAGGAGGCGTACAGGACGGCGGGAGTGTCGGCGAACGAGTACATGCAGAACGTGACGAGCTTCTCGGCCGCGCTGATCAGCGGGCTTGGCGGAGACACAAAGCAGGCGGCGGACGTGGCGAACCTGGCTATGGTGGACATGTCGGACAACGCGAACACCTTCGGCACGGACCTGTCATCCATCCAGCAGGCATACCAGGGCTTCGCGAAGCAGAACTACACCATGCTCGACAACCTGAAGCTCGGATACGGCGGCACGGCGTCGGAGATGGCGCGGCTCGTCAACGAGTCCGGCGTGCTCGGTGACTCGATGACGGTGACGGCCGAGACGGTGAAGGACGTGCCGTTCGACAAGATCATCGAGGGCATCCACGCGACGCAGGAGAAGATGGGCATCATGGGCACCACGTCCAAGGAGGCGGCGACCACGCTGCAAGGCTCCATCGGCATGGTGCAGGCGTCGTTCAAAAATCTTCTGGCCGGCCTCGGCGACGCGGACGCGGACGTGGGCCAGCTCGCGCAGAACTTGATGGACTCGGTGGGGTCCGTCGTGTCGAACGTCGTGCCGCTCATCGAGAGGGTGGTGTCGCACCTTCCGGAGGTGCTTCCGGCCATCCTCGGCGCGATCAGCGAGCTTCTGCCGACGATCGTCGGCGCGGTCGGCCAGATTCTTCCCATGCTCATACAGGTAATCGGGCAGGTGGTCACGGCCATCGTGCAGGCGCTCCCGACGATCCTGCCGATGCTGATCACGGCGCTCGTCGAGGCGGCGGTGCAGATCGTCATCGCGCTCGTGCAGGCGCTCCCGCTCATCATCACGGCGCTCATCGACGCGATTCCGGAGATCGTGGAGGGCGTCAAGACGGCGTTCATCGACGCGTGGCCGGTGCTGAAGCCCGCGCTCATCGAGCTCGGTACGCTCCTGCTTGAAGGGCTGAAAAACCTCGGCCTGCTCATCCTGACGGGGCTCGGGAACCTGATGGTTCTGATCGGGACGAAGCTGCTGGAGCTCGGCAAGCTCATCGTGACGAAGCTGTGGGAGGGGGTCAGCTCGCTCGGCTCGTGGCTGTGGGACCACACGATCGGTTTCGCGGGCGAGCTCGTCCTGAAGATGTGGAACGGGCTCAAGGAGATTTTCGGGAAGGGCGTGGATTTCGTGAAACAGCTCTGGGAGGGCGTCGCGTCCTTCGCCGTCTGGATCGGGACGAACGTCGTGAACTTCGCGAAGGCGCTGCCCGGGAAAATCGCCGAGGGCGTCGTGAAGATCGTGCAGACGGGCGTGGACTTCGTGAAAGACTTGTGGGAAGGCGTCAGCTCCTTCGCGTCGTGGATCGGCGGGAAGGTCAAGGGTTTCGCGCAGGACATTCCGGACAAAATCAAAGAAGGCTTCTCGAAAGTCGCCAACATCGGACGGGATCTCGTGGAGGGTCTGTGGGACGGCATCACCGGCTCGCTCCAGTGGATCAAAGACAAGATCACCGGCTGGGTCGGCGACGTGCTCGGGTTCCTGAAAAATCTGTTCGGGATTTCGTCCCCGTCGAAAGAAACGGCGTGGATGGGCGAGATGCTGATGGAAGGGCTCGCCGGCGGCATGGACGGCGCGCTCGGCGTCGTGAAGGAAGCGGCGGAGGCGGCGTCGAGCGCCGCGACGGTCGCGCCGCGCGTGGAGGCGGCGAGGCTTTCCGCCTGGTCGCCCGGGGAGCTTTCGGCCGCGGAGGGCGGCCTGTACAACCCGAACGCAAAGCCGAGGACGACGGCGCTGCTTGAGCGGCTCGTCGAGCTGACGGAGCAGGGCCAGGTGTTCGTGGTGAACGAACGCGAGCTCGCGCGCGCGGTGAGGGGCGCGGCATGAGGACGGCGCGGGGCATCCAGTACGTCAACAGCGAAGGCCGCGCGCTCGACCTCACGGCGCCGCCGTACACCGTGGTGGCGTCGGATTTGCTCGACTGGGAGTGGGGATGCGACACGGAGGAAACGGGCGGCGTCGGCGTGCGCGTGGCGCAGTTCAAGCGGACGGACTATTCGAGGGAAATCGAGCTGGCCGTCCACGCCGACGGGAAAGAGGATTTCGCGGCCGCGATGAACGCGCTTTACGAGACGTTCGGGCGGGACGTCGCGAGGACGTCGCCCGGACGCCTGTCGCTCGAGGACGGGACGTACATGGAATGCTACGTCGTCGCGTCGAAAAAGACGATCTGGATACTCGAAAACCGTATCGCGACCGTCGTCCTGAAGGTCATGGCCCCGAAGCCGCTGTGGGTGAAGGAAATGCAGTTCTCCTACTCCGCGAACGAGGGCGCCGTTCTTCTCGGCGGCTTCGACTTCCAGAGCTCCGGCGGGGATGCGGGCGTGGACTTCCAGTCTGGCGCGTCCGGCGGCTTCGACTTCGGGTCCTCGGATTTCGTCTACGAGCTCGTGAACGGGGAGTACGGCGAAGCGGAGTTCGTCATGACGATATACGGGCCTGTCGTCAACCCGCGCATTTCCATCGCCGGGAACCAGTACGGACTCGGCACGTCCGCGCACCCTTTGAGCGTCCCATCCGGCGGGAACGTCGTCATCGACAGCGAGGCGAAGACGATCATGCTGAACAACGGATACGGCGACGTGCAAAACGCGTACAACATGCAGGTGAAGGAATGGGACAACTTCGCGCCCGTCCCGTCCGCCGGCGTGCTCGTGCAGAGCAACTGCTTTTTTGACATGACGCTGAAAGTGCAGAGGAGCGAGCCGACATGGATTTTGTAGTCGCCGGGCACGACAGGATGGAAACGGCGAGCCTGCGTCTGTATAGCTCGCTCGACTTCGCGCCTGGCGAAAGCAACGACTTCGAGATCAAAGTATCCAGGTCCGCGAGCAAAGCGCAGGGCGTAGAGAAAGGCGCGTTCGTCTTCCTGCCCGGCACGGAGTTCGGCGGGATGGTAAGGACGTTCTCTGCGCAGTCAGACGGGGACGAGGTGACGTGGGGCGGCCTGTGCTGGAGGGGAATGCTGGAGCGCGACGTCGTGCAGCCGTTCGCCGGCGACGACTACCGGACCGTCAGCGGGGACGCGAACGCCGTCATTGCGCAAATCCTCGCGGAGAACGGCAGCGTGGGCGAATTTTTCACCGTGCCGTCGTCCGCGTCCGTGGACATACCGAGCTACCAATTCGCGCGATACACCACGAAACTCGAAGGGCTCACGCGAATGCTGGAGACCGTGGGATACCGGCTTTCCATCCACGCGGAGCGCGGGAACTCAGGCGAGGCGTTCTCCGTCGTCGTGGAGGCCGTGCCAATCGTCGATTACAGCGAGGAATGGGAGTACAGCAAGAACAAAGGCGGCAGCGTGACGCTCGCGGAGAAGGGAGAGGGGATAAATCATCTGATCTGCCTCGGCAAAGGCGATTTGAAAGACCGCCTGCGCGTGGATGTGTATTTGCAGGCGGACGGCTCCGTCGGCACGACGAAATATTACGCAGGCGAGGACGAGATGGTCGCCATATACGAGCTCACATCAGCAGAAGACGCGTCGGAGCTCGCGAAAGGCGGGATTGAGCGTCTTCTCGGCCTTGCAGACGGCATGGAACTATCGCTCGACTACGCGGACGGCGATGATCCGGAAATCGGAGACGTCGTAGGCGGGCGCGACTACGACCTCGGAATCGCATTGCAGAGGGCCATATCGGGGAAGATCTATCGCGCATCCGGCGGGAAAAGCAGCATCGAACTTAAAGTTTCGAACGAGGACAAAACGAGCTTTGAATCTATCGGAAGCTCCTCGACGACGTCCCTGAAGAACGACGTGGCATTGCTTGAGAACGACGTGGCATCGCTCGAGGATGCAACGGACAGCCTGTCCTCGCAATTGGCGACATTGGCAGCGACCACGACGGACACCAAGATGTTCCTTGCCGCGCATCCGGTAGGGTCAATCTACGAAACGACGAACACAGGAGAGAGCACCGCAGCGCAGATGGCATCGAAGTACGGCGGGACGTGGGCGCTGGACGTGACCGAGACCGTTGAAAGAGTGGACACCGGCCAATGGCGAATCTGGCGGTTTTCCGACGGAAC
>JAISTF010000085.1 GCA_031272745.1 Eubacteriales Family XIII. Incertae Sedis bacterium | reverse complement strand
CTCTAACGAAGAGACAACGATGCGCTATCATCGGCTTATAAGGTGTGTTGGGCGATGCTCGCAATATGCACGGATCGCCCGATCACGCGTTGGATCGGGATTGTGAATGGTTATGAATCACTTACCCATTTGTCAGTTTACGACCTTTTTCTGGGCTTGTAAAGCAGTTTTTTGACAGTTCACAAAAAATTCACAAATCCCGTCCAACTTGCTCCGCAGGCCGGTGCAGGGGGTTTCCCTACACCGGATTCGCGCGGATATTTTCCATCTCCTCGTAGAAGTCCGAACCGAGGAAATACTTCTGCGGCGGCTCGGTCTTGCCGCCCGAGGCCACCAGCTCCAGGCCGGCCTTCACCTTTTCGGGCGTCGCGGGCAGCTCGTAGATGCGCACGCCGCACGCGTCGTAGATGCCGTTGATGACCGCCATATGGCCGCTCGACTGGAAGGCTTCGGACGCGCCCGAGGACCCGAACGGATTTTGACGCCGCGGGTTTTCGAGGAACTCGACCACGAGGTCGTCCGGCACTTCCTGGATCGTCGGGATGCCCGCGCCGAGGATGTTGTAATGCTTCTTCACGTCGTCGTAGTTTTCCGACAGCGCGAAGCCGACCGTGTGGCTCATGCCGCCGAAGACCTGCCCCTTGACGGCCGCGATGTTGCCGACGACGCCGACGTCCGCGACGGCCTTCATCGAGAGCACCGTGACCTTGCCCGTGGCGACCTCGACGGCCACCTCGGAGAGGAACATCGCAAACGTGTAGTCCGGCGTCGGGTTGCCCTTGCCCGTGTTCGGGTCGAGGTCCGCGAGGTCGCCGAACTCCTCGTTGAGGAACTGGTTTTCATAGCGCGTCGGGATGCCCTCCGCTTCCATCTCCTCGTGGGTGCGCAGCGTCCCGTCCGGCTTCAGCATCGCGTTGTAGAGTTTCTCCGCGCACGCCTTCGACGAAATGCCGTTCATGAAATGCGAGCGGGAAGAGGCCGTCGCGCCGTGGTCCGGACAGAATTTGCTGTCGTTTTGCACGAGCACCACGTCGTTCACGTCGATGACGCGTTTGTCCCCGAACGTCGTCCGCAGCGCTTCGAGCGTGACCATGAGCGAGCCGATGTCGCCGCCCTGGCCCTGGTCCTGCCAGGTGTCGTATTTGTAGAACCGCCCGTCCTTGCCGAGCTCGAGGGCGACCGTGCACTGGTCCGCCGTGCCCTCCGTCACGTTGTAGCCGCCCCAGACGAGGCCGACGCCGCGCCGCACCTCGGGGGTGTCTTCCTTCTTCGCGCGCGCCACCGCTTCGTCATAGATGGGCTTCATCTTCTGCATGATCTGCTCGCCCGGATAGTCCGTGTATGGATAGCCGTTGATGTTGAGGTCGCCGGGCCGCGCGACGTTGCGCCACCGGATCTCCCAGCGGTCGAGGCCGATCTTCTCGGCCATCATGTCCATCATCGCCTCCGACGCCGTGTACGCCTGCGGCGAGCCATAGCCGCGGTAGGCCGTCCCGTACGAATGGTTCGTCGCGGCCACGCGCGAGAGCCCCATGCAGTTCGGCACGTTGTACGGGAAGTACATGAACCGCGCGATGCGCGTCGTGAGGTCGTCGCCGAGCTCGCTGTACGCGCCGTGGTCCAACCCGTTGTCCCACTCGGCCGCGAGGATCTTGCCGTCCGCGTCGCACGCGAGCCGCGTGTTGATATACGACGGCGCACGCTTGCCGGAGAACGCCATGAACTCCGCGTACGTCATCGAGAACGCCACGGGCCGGTCGTCGCACGCGATGCACGCGATCGCCGCCAGCGCGTAGGTCGCGCTCGCGATGCCCCAGCCGAACGTGCCGCCCGTCGGGTTTTCGACGACGCGCACCTTCTCCGCGTCCACGCCCGTCGCTTCCGCGATGTCGCCGATGTTCGCGTAGATCGCCATCGCCTTGCAGTGGACGGTCAGCATCCCGTCCTCGTCCCAGTACGCCTGCACCGTGTCGCCTTCGATCGGCATATGCGGCTCGCGCTGCGAATAGAAGCTGCCTTCCACCACATACGGTGCGCCGTCGATGAGCCCCTTCACGTCGGGCTCGCCCTTGACCGTCGGCTGCATCGACCAGACATTCGGATGCTCGTCGTGGACGCGCGGCGCGTCCGGCAGCGCGGCCTCGAGATAGTTCAGCATCTCCGGCAGCTGCTCGTACTCGATCGTCACCTTCGCGGCCGCCTCGCGCGCGTGCGCCTTCGTGTCCGCCGCGACCATCGCCACGATGTCGCCGTAGTTGAAGATCTTGTCCTCGGCCAAAAGCACATGCGTCTGCTTCGTCGCGCCCTCGAGCGTGCGCGGCAGAAACTGGAACATATTCAGCCGGTTCGACCCCTTCACGTCCTTGTGCGTGATGATCTTGTACACGCCCGGCATCTTCTCCGCCTCTTCCGTGTGCACCTTCTTGATCTTCGCGTGGTGCGCGACCTTCGGCTGCACCATCACGACGTGCAGCGTGTCCTCGGGCATCTTCAGCTCGACGTCGTCGCCGTAGTCGCAGACGCCCGTCACCTTCGCGAGCGCCGCCGGCCGCACAAGCGGCTTGCCGTAATACTTCTTGTCCTCGGGCAGCTTCACTTCAATATCCTCGACCGTGCACTCCCCGCGCAGCACCTTCGCCGCGTCCATGACCGCGTCGACGATCTGCCGGTAGCCCGTGCAGCGGCACACGTTGCGGTGCTTCTGAAACCAATCCCGCACGTCTTCGCGGCTGGGGCTTTGATTTTCATTCAATAACTGCCATGCGGAGACAATGAAGCCGGGTGTGCAGAAGCCGCACTGGACCGCGCCGTTATTCATGAAGGCGACTTGCAGCGGGTGCAGGTGCATCGCTGTGCCGACGCCTTCGACAGTGACGATGCGCTGGCCGTCCTTCATCGACGTGATCTTGCGCGTGCATGAGCGGATCACCTTGCCGTCCATGACGACGGAGCAGGCGCCGCACACGCCCGTGCCGCAGCCGACCTTGACCCCTGTGAGACCGAGCCTGCGCAGAACGGTCGCCAGCGTGTCGATTTCCGGGTCGCAGATGAACGTCCGGTCCGCGCCGTTGATGTTCAGCGTCATTTTCCTCAGTTGTTTCATAATATCCTATTTCGCTCCTTTCGTGCTTCAGCGAATGCTCGCACTTTCCTCACAAACATTCTATCATAATGAACCTTTTTTTCACAATGCCTTATCGCCCCCTTTGCCACTCGTGCGGGCGGGGCAAGCCCCGCCCCTACATCCTCGTAGGGGCGAGGCTTGCCTCGCCCGCCGCCGCCTCAGTTCCATCGCATCAGCAGCCGGCCGCTGCTGCGGTTTTCGGTCAGGGCCTGGCCGCGCACGACGACCTTGCCGTTCACGAGCACGCAGACGATGCCGTCGGGCGGCGCGTCCGGCCGCCCGCGGTCGACGAAATCCGCGTGGTCGATGATGCGGTCCGCGTCGAAGACGACGATGTCGGCCGCCTTGCCCTCTTCAATCGAACCGGTCTTCGCGTCGAGCCCGTAGCGGCGCGCGGGCAGGATCGTGATCTTGCGCAGCGCTTCCATCAGCGACAGGTCGCCCTGCTCCCGCACATGGCGACCGAGCAGCCGCGGGAACGTGCCGGAGATTTCCGGCGCGCCGACGTTCATATAGTGCGGCCCGTCCGCCGCGTTCGTGGATACGAAGACGTAGTCCTTTTCGAGCGGCAGCCGGATCGCGTCCGCGTCGCAGACAAACGCCG
>JAISTF010000059.1 GCA_031272745.1 Eubacteriales Family XIII. Incertae Sedis bacterium | reverse complement strand
CCCCTACACGATTTACGAGCGGATCCTGCACTCGCTTCGCTGGCGGCACTTTTGGACGAAGTGCGCGCGTTGGATATGATGGGGCTGACGCCGGCGGCGGCGATCGCGCTGATCGAGCGGCTCAAGGGGGCGCTTTTGTGAGCGGGGCGCGCGACAAGGACAGGGTGGCCGGCGCGGGCGACGTGCGCGACAGGCGGATCCGGCAGCTCCCGCGCGAGGTATACGATCTCATCGCGGCGGGGGAAGTGGTGACGGCGCCGCTTTCGGTCGTGAAGGAGCTTGTGGAAAATTCGATTGACGCGGGGGCGACGCGCATCGTCGTGGAGATCGAAGAGGGCGGCATCTCCCTGATTCGCGTTTCGGACAACGGGTGCGGAATCGCTTCCGCGGATTTGCCGTTGGCGTTTGCGCCGCACGCGACGAGCAAGATTTCCGTGGCGGAGGATCTGTCGCAGATTTTCACGCTGGGATTTCGCGGCGAGGCGTTGGCGTCCATCGCGACGGTCGCGCGCGTGACGCTCGTGACGAAGGCGGCGAACGCGCCCGCGGGCTCTCCCGGGGTGCGCGTGACGGTGGCCGGCGGGATCGAGGAATCTTCGGAACCGGCCGGTGCGGAGACGGGGACTTCGGTGACGGTGGCGGATTTGTTTTTCAATCTGCCGGCGCGACGGAAGCATTTGAACGCGGCGCGCAGCGAAGCGGCGAAGGTGGTGGATTTCTGCTCGCGCATGGCGGTGTGTTATACGGAAATTGCGTTCCGGCTTGTGTCGAACGGGACCGTGCTGTTTGCGACGCGCGGGAACGGGGACCGGCTCGCGGCCATCACGACGGTCTACGGGACGGGCGTCGCGGCGGCTTTGGTCGCGGTAGACGCAGAGGATGCGAAGGCGGGCGGCAGAATGCCGCCCCTACGGCTTGGCGCGTTGGATGCCAGCGCAGGCATGCGGCTGTCAGGCTATGTCTCGGATCCGACGGGGCTGCGAAAGTCGCGGCGGGGCCAGGTGCTGTTTGTAAACGGGCGCTCGGTGCGCAACGCGGCGGTGGACGCGGCGATCGACCGCGCATACAGGGAGTTTGCGGAACCCGGACGGTTTCCCGTTTCGTTTTTGTTTTTGAGCGTCGACCCGACGGCGGTGGACGTGAACGTGCACCCCGCGAAGAGCGAGGTCACGTTTTTCGACGCGGCGGCGGTCGGGGATTTCATCGAGGCGGCCGTGCGCGGGGCGCTCGCCTCGGAGCGGGGGATTCCGCGGCTGCGGTTGCCGGGACGGAAGGGCGCGGCGGATCGGACGTTTCGGATGGGGGACGGGACGGCGCCTGCGCCGGAGTCCGCGCTTCCGCGCGGCGGGTCGGAAGACGAAGGCGCGGACGCACGGGCGGTGGCGGATGGAGACAACGGCATCGGCAGGGTCGCCACGGACGGCGGGCATGGGGCGCAGGTGGCGTCGTTGGACGTGGGCGCTTTGCTGTCGTTTCGGGAAACGCCCGTGGAGTTCGGGGGCGCACGGGATTCTGCGCGCGGCAGCGACGCAGCGGCGTTTCCGGCCTCGGCGGCATCCGTGGAAGCACCCGCTGTCGGATTTCTTGAACCGCCGGAAACAGTGACGAATGCCGCTGCGGAACCCGCGCCCGCGGCTCTCGCCATCGACCGCCTGCGGGTGCTCGCGTCGCTGTTTGCGACCTATCTGCTGGCGGCAGACGGCGACAGCTTCTACATCATCGACCAACACGCGGCGCACGAACGCGTCAATTACGAGAAATTCCTGCGCGGCGTTCGCGAGAAAGAACCGCAGCGCCAGGCGCTCCTCACGCCGTACCTCTTCACGGCGCCGGCCTCGGCGCACGCGGACTTCGAAAGGCTGCTGCCGCAATTGGCGCGGCTCGGCTACGAAATCGACGAATTCGGGGACGACGGCACCTACGCGGCCCGCACGTTCCCCGCGTTTCTGTCGCACGCGGAAGGGGCGGCGTTCCTCACGGAGCTGCTCGGAGAGGCGGATGCATATTCCCTCAAAAAAAACCCGACGCCCGCGGACAACGCCGCGCTCACGGAACGCCTCATCCTGCGCGCATGCAAAACAAGCGTGAAAGCGAATGACGCGCTCACAGAGCCCGAGACGGCGCAGTTATTGAACGATCTGCAGAACTGCGAAAACCCCTACACCTGCCCCCACGGCCGCCCCGTCTTCCTGAAACTCACAAAATCCGACATCGAGCGCCTGTTCAAGCGGGCGTGATTGACGATATATAAATATTTTGATAGAATAATGATATGAAGGAGGTGTCGGTCATGCCAGTCATCAGACCGAGCGCGGATTTGCGCAACAATTATGGGGAAATCTCGGAATTTTGCCACCAGCATCAGGAGCCGGTGTTCATCACAAAAAACGGCAAAGGCGATCTCGCCGTCATGAGCATCGAAACGTATGAGCAACTTGCCGGGCGGTACGAACTGTACAGGCTTCTTGAGGAAGGGCTTCGGGCGGAACGCGAAGGGCGAACGCAGCCGGCGGATGACGTCATCGCGGAAGTCCGGGCATCGTTGGCAAAATGAAGAAATATTCGGTCGAGGTCACGGAACTTGCAAAGGATGATTTGTAAGAAATCGTACGCTATATTTCCGAAAAACTTCACGCTTTCTATGCCGCGCACCGGTTGGTCGACGATGTGGAAGAGCGTTTTGCCATACTCCGCGAAAGCCCGCTGATCTATCCGGCCGTCAATGACGAATACCTTGCCGCCTTGGGGTTCCGATTTTGCCTTGTTCGGAACTATTCGATTTTCTATGTGGTACGAGAACCGGAACAGCGGGTAGTTGTCGTACGGATTCTATTCCGCAAGCGCAGTTGGGCGGACATCCTGAAAGGTGCCGACAGCCTGACCCTCATCAAGGAAGATGTATTCGTCTGAATCCTGCTAACTTTATGGTTCCGTTTTGAGCGTCTGCGTCGGGAAGGCGAAGGCGACGGCGTGTTCGTCTGCGAGCTCCAGCAGGCGGTAGTTCACGCGCTCGCGGATGCGCAGGTAGTCGGCGTACCCCGGATGGGTGACGTAGTAGATGAGCTTGAGCTTGAGGCTGTAAGCGCCGAGGTCGTAGAAGCGGGCGGAGACGTCGTTTGTGTCGACGTCCGGGTCGACTTCGAGGGTGGCGGCGACGGCGGCGGCAAAGGCTTCGATGGCTTCGCGCGGGGTGCCGTATTCGAGATCGAGGTCCATCTCGACGCGGCGGCGCATCATGCCGCCCGTCCAGTTCGTGATAAAGGCGTTGGAGAGGATGGCGTTGGGCACGACGGTCTTGGCGCCCGAGGCGGTGCGGATGATCGTGCTGCGCATCGTGATGTCCTCGACGGCCCCCTCGACGGGGTCGGAGCCCGTGCCGCTGACGGTGATCCAGTCGCCGATCTCGAAAGGGCGCTCCGCGACGATGACGGCGCCACCGAAGAGGTTGGAGGCGGAGTCCTTCGCGGCGAGCGCGACCGTGAGGCCGCCGAGGCCGAGGCCGGTCACGAGGGCGCTGATGTTGTAGCCGAGTTCGGTGACGATCATGACGAAGACGATGGCGAGCACGACGAGGGTCAGCAGCGCGGACGCGAAGCGGATCATCGCGAGGCTCACGCCGTCGCTGCGCTGGGAATCCGTGAAGAAGCTGCTGCGCTTGTTCGCGCCGATGACGGCGAGTCCGGCGAAGACGATGACCGCGATGCGCAGCGCCTTGTCGCCGACGTCCGGCACCTGCTTGAGGAAGTCCTCGAGCCACGCGGGGCCGCCGCCTTCCCAGAGCGCGGCGGTCGTGAGCAGCCAGGTGCATCCGGCGGCGATGACCGCGAGGATCATCAGTGGTTTGCGCGCGCCGAGGATCCAGTCGCGCACGCGCGAAAACTGCGGGTTGCGGCGGAGCAGGCGCGGGATGAGTTCGAGCAGGCCGAAGGAGACCGCCACGATGATGATGGCCTCGATGAGTCCGCTCGCGCCCGCGAGCACGTCGTCCCGTACGGGGTTGTCCGCCGCGTTCATGACGCGCGCTCCTTGCTGTGTGCCTCTGTGCTGTGCATATCGTTATTCTACCATAAGGCCGGGTGCGTGCGCACAGAGGCGCGGCCGGTGCGTCTGTGATAGAATCGCGGTATGGGCGACGATAGAGACAAACGAAAAACCTATGCGGTCGTGGGGCCGACGGCGGTCGGGAAGACGGCGTTCGCGGTGGAGCTGGCGCTGCGCTGCGGCGGCGAGGTGGTGTCGGCGGACAGCATGCAGGTGTACCGCGGGCTCGACCGCGGGACCGCGAAGCCTTCGCGTGAGGAGATGCGCGGCGTGCCACACCATATGATCGACGTGGCGGATCCGCGCGAGAACTATTCGGTGGCGGCCTTCGCGGAGGCGGCGCGGCGCGCGATCGACGGGATTTTCGCGCGGGGGCGGACGCCGGTGATCTGCGGGGGGAGCGGGCTGTATGTGAACGCGCTGCTGTACGAGATGGATTTTTCGTTCGTGGATTCTGCGACTCCGCTTCGCTCCGCGCAGAATGACAAGGGGGAGAACGGTTCGGTTGGGGCTGATTTGACGGGTGGTGGCGATGCGGGTGCGTTGTCCCTGCACCGCCAGCTGATCCGGCGCGACCCGTTGGCGGCGTGGGTCATCCACCCGAACAACGAAAAACGCATCCGCCGCGCGCTCGAACGGCTCGACGGCGGCGAGGGCGCGGAAGGCGCGGAAGGCACGGCGGCCATCGCGGGCCCAACGGACGCCCCGCGCCTGCGGGCGTTTTCGGAGTCGTTCACGCCGACGGCGCAGTTCTCGCCCGAGATCTTTCGCCTGACGGCGCAGCGGTCCGAACTGTACCGCCGGATCGACGCGCGGGTCGATGCCTTCCTCGCAAACGGGCTCGTGGAAGAGGTCGCGGACCTGCTCGCGGCGGGCGTGCCGCGCGGCTCTACGGCCATGCAGGGCATCGGCTACAAGGAAATCGCCGCGCACCTCGCGGGCGAATGCACGCTCGAGGACGCCATGCTCCAAATCAAATACGCGACGCACCATCTTGCCAAACGCCAGGAGACATGGTTCCGCAGGTTGTCCCAAAGCGATTTTTGCCATACAATAACGGTATGATTGAGCGTTGTTTCCCATCGACGGACGGGTCGGTGATATGGTATACGGATCGCGGCGGCGATGCGGCGGATTCCGGCGGGCGGGCGAACGCCGCGCCTACGTTGGTGTTTTACCACGGGATTTTCGAGTCGCGGCGCGCGTTTGCGAAGATTGCGGACGCGGTCGCGGCGCGGACGGGATGGCGGTGCGTGACAGTGGATTTGCGCGGGCACGGGCGGTCGCGCGCGGACGGCGGGACATTCACGCCGCGCCAGTACGCGGAAGACATCGAGGCGCTGCTCGTGCATCTCGCGGGCGAAAGCGATTCGGTGGGGCAGGGCGGCTATGTGCTGTCCGGTTATTCGCTCGGCTCTTATATGGTGATGAACTATCTCAAGGAATTCGGCTTTGCGCGCGTGCGCGGGCTCGTGCTGATGGACTGGTCGCCGAAGACGCTGTCGGATGCGGACTGGACGCTGGGGCTGATGCGCGGGGCGTACGGACGCGCGGAGCTGCGGCGCGATCTGGCGTGGATTGCGGACGAAGCGACGTTTTACAAATTCCTCGCGAATTTCGTCTACCACAGCGTGAAGATGCCGCAGGCGCGCGGGTACAAGGCGCGGCCGCCGCTGTGGGCGCGCGTGGCGTCGCATTTCATCTGCGAAAACACGGCGGAGACGCGGGGGCATCTGGAGCGGCTCTGGGGGGCGTTCGAGGAAGCGGATTATCGCGCGCTGGCGGAGCGAATCGATGTCCCGACGCTGCTCATCTGCGCGGTGCCGGGCTCGCTGTTCGTGCCCGAGGCGGGCGACTACCTCAAGGAGCGCATCGGGGAAACCGCGCGGCTCGTGCGCGTGGGCGGCGAGGGATTTTTTGGCGTCACGCACCATGCGCTGCCTGAACAGCGGCGGGTGCTCGCGCGGGAGATCGTCGCGTTTTTGGCGGCGCCGGATGTCCTGCATTCGGGAAAATCCGTTTGATTTGCAACCGACACCTTTTCGAATCGGGACTATCCTGTAGGTATGCAAAGGAGGAACACGACATGATACGCAAAATCATTGAAATCGACGAAAACAAATGCAACGGGTGCGGCCTGTGCGCGGGCGCGTGCCACGAGGGGGCCATCGGCATGGTGGACGGCAAGGCGCGGCTGCTGCGCGACGATTATTGCGACGGGCTGGGCAACTGCCTGCCGGTCTGCCCGACGGGGGCGATCGCGTTCGTGGAGCGCGAGGCGGCCGCCTACGACGAGGCGGCGGTGGCGGCAAAGCAGGCGCAGGAAGCCGTGCTCCCGTGCGGCTGCCCCAGGAGTTCCGTGCGCACCATAGAGCGGGATGCCGCGGAAGGGCGCGACGGCGGCGCAGCGTCCGCTCCCAGTGCGCTGCGCCAATGGCCCGTGCAGCTCAAGCTCGTGCCCGCGAACGCGCCGTTCCTGCAAGGGGCGGACCTGCTCGTGGCCGCGGACTGCACGGCCTTCGCGTGCGGCGGCTTCCACGACGCGTTTCTCTTGGGCAAAGCGCTCCTCGTGGGATGCCCGAAGCTCGACGGCGTGGATTATTCGGAAAAACTCGCGGAAGTGTTTGCGAATAACGATGTCAAAAGCGTCACGGTCGTGCGCATGGAAGTGCCGTGCTGCGGCCTCGATCGCATCGTGCAGGAGGGCCTGGCGCGCGCGGGGAAGGCCGGCAGCGTGCCGCTTCGGGTCGTGACGCTGACCGTCGAAGGCGAGGTCATGACGGCGTGACGCCTTCTATCCGTTGAGCTCCGCGAGCAGGGCGGCGATCTGCGGAATCGGTTCCTTGAAGCCGCCGCGCACCCACGCGGCGACGACGCTCGCGCTGCCGGCCTCGTGGAAGGTGTAGATGTAGTCCATCTCGGCGTCGGAGCGGCCGGGGTATTTCCCCTCGCAAAACACGCCCGAATAGCTGCGGTTCAGCGCAAGGCATTTGCACACGAAGGTGCTGGACGGGTCGGAAAAGAGGATGGGCGCGAGGTCGCGATGGGCGTAGATCTCCGTGAGGATTTCCGCCCAAGCCTGGCTGTCGCCCTCGCAGACCTTCTCCACGCGCGCGCGCATGGATGCGGCGAGGGCCGCGAACGCGCCGTCCTCGATGTGCTCCATCAAATCGCGCGGGTCTTTGAAGTGCAGGTAGAAGGTGCCGCGGCTCACGTCCGCCGCCCGGCAGATTTCCGTCACGGTGATTTTGTCGGCAGGCTTGCGGCGCAGCAATTCAATAAACGCGTCGCGCAGCGCCGCTTTCGTGTAGCGAACCTTGCGGCTCTCGGGTTTATGCGCAATTTGCGGTGTTTCAGTGTACATTTTGCCTTCCTTTGTTTATTTGCGGACAATCCCTGCAAGATTGACCATTGCTTTGGCGTTTCGGATAGCGTAGCATAATTCAAAGAATAGTTCAACACTTGTCAAAATCATGACACTTGTGTAGGGGCGGCATGCTGCCGCCCGCAGAAAGGAAAAGCTATGAAAGTATTCTATTTCACAGGCACAGGCAACAGCTTGTTTCTCGCGGAGCGGATTTGCGAGGCGGCGGGCGGCGGCGACCTCGTCTCCATCGCGGCGTTTTTGCGGGAATGCGGAGAGACAGGGCAGAAAGACGGAGAGAGTGGCGACGGCAAAGCGATCGGATGGCGCAAGGATGTTCTGATCGAGGATGAGGCGGTTGGCATCGTGTTTCCTGTATATTGGGTCAGCGTGCCTGCGCCGGTCGTGAAGTTTCTGCGACAGATTCGCATCGAGAGCCCGTATATTTTTGCGGTGCCGACGTTCGGCGGATTTGGGCTTCCGGTACACGACCATCTGCGCGAACTCGCGCGCGAGCAGAAATTTCATTTCTCGTTGATCGCGGGTTGCAAGATGCCTGACAACTTCGTGCCGTGGTACGACCTTGGGAAGCAAAACAGGCGATTTCCACAGGGCAAAATCGCTGCGCGCGCGGATCGCGCGGCAGAGCTCGTCGCCGCGCGGCATGTCGGCGGCACGGGCGCAACCATTCTGCGGCCGTTGCTTCCGCTGGCAAAGCGGTATTCGACAAAGAATGCGTCGGATTTTGACACGCGGTATTTTCGAGTTGAGGCCGCCTGCACAGGCTGCGGCCTGTGCGCGATGGCATGCCCGGCGGGCAACATTCGAATGGAAGGCGGCTCGGCGTCGGACAGCAGATCGCGCCCCGCGTTTTGCGGCATGTGCTGGTGCTGCCTCGCTTGCACAAACGTCTGCCCGCAAAACGCTATCCGTTGCGAGGGAGAAAAAAGCAAGGCGCGGTATGTGAATCCGTTTGTCGGCGCACAAGGCTTACTGGCGCAAAAAGCGCCGCATGGCGTTGCCGCTTTCGAAACCGTGGAAGCGCACCGGACAACCCCGACGACGGAGAGCCTGCCATGCGCGTAAGAATCTACGAAACCATCGCACAGCTGACTCTGTTGCCGCATCTCTTCCCTGTGAATTGCTATCTTGTCGACGACGACGATGGCGGCTTTACGCTGGTGGACACCGGCCTGCCGATCGCCGTGGGCGGTATCCTGCGGGCGGCAGACGATCTCGGGAAGCCCGTCCGTCGCATCGTGCTGACCCATGCGCATCAGGATCACGCGGGTGGTCTTGACCGCTTGAAAGCTGCGTTGCCGGATGCCCTCGTCTACGCATCCGCCCGCACGCAACGGTTGCTTGGCGGTGATTTCTCGCTTGCCGCGGGCGAGCCAACGACACCGATTCGCGGACGCTTCCCTTCGGTGCGGGCTCGCGCCGACGTCCTGATCGAGGATGGCGACTTGGTCGACTCGCTATGCGCTGTCGCCTGCCCGGGGCATATTCCGGGGCAGTTGTGTTTCTACGACCCGCGCTGCGGAGCGCTTCTCACTGGAGACGCGGCGCAGACCCGCGGGCGTTTTGCCGTAGCCGGCGATTCCGTACGGAGTTTTCCTTGGGTAGCGATGGCAACTTGGGATCCTGCGCTCGCCGCCCGGAGTTTTCGGAGGATGCAAGAGAGCCTGCCGCCCGTCCGCTATTGGATGCCTGGCCACGGTGACGTATTGGAAACTTGCGGCCTCCCCACCGGCAAGGACGGCCGCGAAAGATAGCAAAACTCGAAATCTCAACCACACCATTCATCCATATCCGTTGCCGCGTCCGGGGAGGAGCGAGAGCAGGGCATCGTGCCGGGCATCAAAACGTGGGTTGGTGATGCGTAGGCGTCGACCAAGTGTTTTCGCAAACACCTCGGCGCAAACGCGCAGTGCGTTTACATCGTATAGTTGCGCGGTATTGA
Organism: Eubacteriales Family XIII. Incertae Sedis bacterium; assembly: GCA_031272745.1. Lineage (GTDB taxonomy): Bacteria > Bacillota > Clostridia > Peptostreptococcales > Anaerovoracaceae > WRFF01. Next base: position 10,038 of record JAISTF010000059.1, on the reverse strand, counting down.
CAGATTCCGCGTGGTAACCCATCGCCTTAAGCGCCATCTGTTTCTTGGCGTCTCTTGCAAGCGCCTCGTCGTTTTCATGAAAGGTGCGGCTATCGTATTCCACCGCGAGTTTTTCTTTTTCCCAATACAGATCCGAAAAGAAGCTCTTCCGCCCGGACGCCCGCCTGTATTCAGCAGATACGGCGATTTCGTGATTGAAGTCCGCGCCGCCCAAACCGTAGCCGCCATAGCGTTGCGGCAGGGTAAGAGCCATGTAGAGGATGGCTTCGTGCGCCGAAGCGGCACCGTCCTTCAGGTAATATGCCACTCGTTTCGCCTGAGCCAAGCCGTGATGTCCCGGAATCTTTTGAAGAAAATCACGTGTCGCTTCCGCCGTGGTGAGCGACCGGTGCGCTTCGCCCGGCGGGTGCGCACAGAGCATGAGCCCAAGGAGCAAAGCACGGTGAAAGCCCAGTGAGTGCGCCATTTCTACAAACAGCAACTCCGGACTCGACACCATCGTACCGCAATTCTCGACAACGGCGTCTGGGGGCAAGTCTGCGCCGCAAAGGTGTGACTTCTGTCCCGGGATTGAGCGTCTGGCGCCTGGTGAGTGATAACTCCGTTCTACAGGGCATACATGGACCAATTCCTCGATCGACGGCTGTTTCAAAACTACCCAAAGGTAGGGTACTCCCCAATGTATCGCTGCTGAAGTGTGGCTAAGATACCCGTTCATATCCATAAAATACCATATTATAGTATTAATGTCAATATTTATTTGAAATTTTCTTGCTTTGCCTTCGCTTCTTTCCAAGATAGGGCTTCCATCCGATGGTCTGCTGGTTGAAATCGGGAGTTTTGCGAGAGTAATTCGCGGTTGTTCAGCTTTTTAGCTTACGAAAACCAACATTTTTCCTAAATGTGTCGATTATCTTCGAAGGATTTTGTATTTTTTGGCGCTCGACGACTTTTTCGATCAGGCGGTTCATAGCAAAAGTCCAAATTTCAACCACGATGCCGCAATGTGGCGCGGTTGAATCATTCCGGCACGGATGTTGTAACACCCGCGTAACGACAAAGCGGCGGGTTTGTGGTAGGATTTGCACATGGACGCGCGGGAGATACACATCCACAACAAAAGCGGCAAGCCCGACAACATCGTGCTGAAGGAGACGCTGACCGAGGAGCGGTGCGCGGAGATCGAGCGCGAGCTGCCGTCGTTCCTGCGCGGGTATTTTTTGTACCTGAAGGGCAATTTGCTGCCGTTGTCGCGGCTGGCCTATTTGCGCGACGTGCGGTTTTTCCTGTCGTGGCTTGTGCGCGAGACGGACATCACGCAGGCGGACGAGCCGCGCGGCATCAAGGCGGGCGAGCTCGCCGAGGTGCAGTCCGTCGACGTGAACATCTTCCTTGACTACTGCCGCAAATACAAGGTGGAGAAGGACGGCGGCCCCGCGACGGTCTACCACAACGACAACCGCTCGCTCGCGCGCAAACGCAGTTCGGTGTCGATTCTCTTCAAATACCTCTACCGCGACGGCCTCGTGCCGAAAAACATCACGGACGGCTTCGACCCGATCCGGCTGCCGCACGCGGGCGACAAGGAAATCAAGCACCTCGAAGACGATGAGGTGATGGTCATGCTCGACGCGGTGTCGAGCGGCGAAGGGCTGACGGCGAAGGAAAAGACGTATTGGGTGAAGACGCGGCTGCGCGACCGCGCGATGCTGCTCTTGTTTGTGACGTACGGGCTGCGCCTGTCGGAACTGCACCAACTCAACCTGTCGAGCTTCCATTTCGGGCGCGGCGAGTTCAAAATCTTCCGCAAGCGCGGCAAGGAAGCCATCATGCCGCTCAGCGAGTCCGTCCAGCGCGCGTTGACCGCCTACATCGAAGGCGAGCGCGGCGTGGCGGCCGACCCGGACGGACCGGACGGCGACGCGTTGTTCCTGTCGCTCCAGGGCAAGCGCATGACGGAGCGCCAGATCCGCGAAATGGTGAAGAAATACACGTCGATCGCGCTCGGCACGGGCCGCGGCGCCGGTTACAGCCCGCACAAACTGCGCGCGACGACGGCGACGTCGCTCATCGAGCGCGGCAACTCCATCTACGACGTGCAGGAGCTGCTCAACCACGACAACATCACGACGACGCAGCTCTACGCGGCGCACCGCAAAGGCGCAAAACGCGAATTGATACGGGATTTGGAGTGGGATCAGGCATGATGTTCGATGATCGAATCACGGCATTGGCCCGGGAGGCGGAACGCGCAGCGCAGGGCTTGTTTGCCCCCATCGAGGCCGTTGCGGAGCGGAATTTGTCGAAGGTGCTGGGCGCGTTTCGAGCGAACCGGCTGTCGGACACGCATTTCGGCTGGGCGACGGGCTACGGGTACGACGACGCGGGCAGGGCGGTGACGGAAAAGATCTTTGCGGACGTGTTCGGGGCCGAGGCGGCGCTCGTGCGGACGCAGATCGTGAACGGAACGCACGCGATTGCGCTGTGTTTTTTCGGGGTGCTGCGGCCTGGGGAGAAGCTGCTGTACTGCACGGGGGCGCCGTATGACACGCTGCGGCCGGTCATCGGGAATCGGCTGGATTCTGCGACTACGCCCCTGCGGGGCTCCGCGCAGAATGACAACACCGGTGGTTCGGAGTCAAGCGATGCGGGCGGCAGGATGCCGCCCCTACGGGAATCCGGCAACTCCGCTTCCGACGGGTCTTTGGCCGATTTCGGCGTCGGTTACGCGCAGGCGGACCTTGCGCCGGACGGCGGATTCGACTGGGACGGCATCGCGGCGGCGCTGGCCGACCCGACCGTGAAAATGGCCGCGATCCAGCGCGCGACGGGGTATTCGGACCGCCCGGCGCTGACGATGGACAAGATTGCGGCATGGGCGCGGTTCGTGCGCGCGCGCCGACCGGACGTGGTGCTGTTTTGCGACAATTGTTACGGGGAGTTTTTGGACGTCTGCGAGCCGACACGGATTTGTCTGGATTCTCGGGTCAGCGGCGTCGACCTCATCGCGGGCTCGCTCATCAAAAACCCCGGCGGCGGCCTCGCGCTGTCGGGCGGATACGTCGCGGGCAAAAAGGAGATGGTAGACAAAATATCATTTCGGTTGACCTGCCCCGGCATCGGCGGCGACTGCGGGCTGACCTTCGGGCAGACGCGCACCGTCCTCCAGGGCCTGTTTCTCGCGCCGCGCACCGTCGCGGACGCCGTGAAGGGTGCGATTCTCTGCGGGAAGGTCTTTGAAACGCTCGGTTACCGCGTCTTTCCGAAGCCCGCAGAGCCGCGCAGCGACATCGTGCAGGCCGTCGAAATGGGCTCGCCCGAGGCGCTCGTCGCCTTCTGCGAGGGCATCATGGCCGCCTCGCCCGTGGACTCTTTCGTCACGCCCGAGCCCTGGGACATGCCGGGCTACGCGGACAAGGTCGTCATGGCCTCGGGCGCCTTCGTGACCGGCTCTTCGATTGAATTGTCCGCCGACGGCCCGCTCCGCCCGCCCTACAACGTCTACTTCCAGGGCGGCCTCGTCTATGAACACGCAAAAATCGGCATTCAGTCGGCCTTGCAGCGGTTATTGGAAAAGGGGCTGCTGGAGCTGTGAACGAACGCGCCGCAAAAATCCGCAAGGCCATTTCATATTTGAAAATCGCGCTGCTGTTCGCGGTCATCATCGGCATCCCCGTGTACTGCTGGTTCGGCATCGAGGGCTTTTCCGAGGCGTTCAAAAGCCGCGACGCGATGAACGCGTACCTCGCGGCGCACGAGGACACAAACGTGCTCATCTACCTCGGCATCCAGGCGCTGCAGGTCGTCGTCGGCGTGATTCCCGGCCAGATCGTCCAATTCGCGGGCGGGTATGTGTTCGGCGGGCCGCTCGCGTACGGGCTGTCCATCGCGGGCGCGGCCATCGGCACGACGGTCAGCTTCCACCTCGCGCGGCACCTCGGGCGCGAGCTCGTGCTGCTGATTTTCAAGGAAGAGCGCCTCGCGCGCTTCGTCGGCCTCATGGACACCCCGCGCGCGTTCACGGTCATCATCCTCGTCTACCTCGTGCCGGGCCTGCCGAAAGACCTCTTTCCGTACGCCGCGGGCCTCTCGCACATCCGCGCGCTGCCGTTCCTCGGCCTGTCGCTGCTCGCGCGCAGCCCCGCGATGGTCGCGTCGCTGCTGTTCGGCTCGTTCCTGCGCGACGGGAATTACTTCGGCATGGGCGTCATCGCCGCCATCGTCGCCGCGCTCATTGCGCTCGCGTTCTTCAAAAGAAAGTCGCTCCTGCGCTTCCTCACGGACGTCCACGGCAGGGTGTCCGGATAGAAATATTACAAAATCATTACAAATAAACAATTGTTCGAAATTTCGCTTGACAGGGAATATGTGTTCTGTTATTCTTGATTCAATAAGAGAACATTCGTTTTATATACGATTGTTCCGTTTTGCGGAAAAGGATAGGGCGCGAGGTGAAGGACATGGAATACCTGTTGACATGGGAATCGAATAACGGACATCTGACGGATGCCGCGCGGCGGCTGCGCAAACGGCGTCGCGTGTCGGGCTGTATGCGGCGGCGGCGGGCGGCGCTGCGGTCGAGGATACCGGCGTTGGCTGTGATGATCGGGTTGGCGGCAGGGCTGACGGGATTTGCGCTCGCGGGCGGCGCGAACGGATTTGACAACGCGCTGACGTATCAGGCGGACGCGTCCGAGAAACCCGTCTACGAGTCGGTCGTCGTGCGCAGCGGCGATACGATATGGGGGCTCGCGGAAGCCTACGGGGACGATTCGCGGAGCATCCGGAGCCTCGTAAACGAAATCTGCGCCGTGAACGACGTGGCGGCAGGGGATTTGTACCCGGGGCAGGTTATGAGGATTCCGGTGGCGAGTGGAAACTATTCCTAAAATCTATGTTTTCGGAAGAGTTGCCATATAATCCTGCAAAATCACCACGGCGGCCTGTTTGTCGACGACTTCCTTGCGCTTTTCGCGCCGGACGCCGCCTTCGATGAGCACGCTCTCCGCGATCTTCGTCGAAAACCGTTCGTCGTGAAAAACGATCTCCACGTCCGCGAGTCCGTTGCTGCGGAGTTTGTTGCCGAGCGCATCCGCAAACGCCCGCACTTTCTCCGTCTGCGGGCTGTCCGTCCCGTCGAGCTTCAGCGGCAGCCCCACCACGACGCGCGAACAACCATGCTCCCGCACCGTTTCCATGATTTTTGTCGTATCTTTGCGAATCCCGACGCGTTCGAGCACAAAAAGACCCTGCGCCGTGACGCCGAGCGGATCGCTGACGGCGACGCCGATGCGGACGTCGCCCACGTCTAAAGCCAGGGTTCGACCGGTATTATTTACCAAGATATTTGCGCAACAACTCCTCGACGAGGTCGTCGCGCTCGATGTGCCGGATCAGGTTGCGCGCGTTGTTGTGCCCCGTGATGTACGAGGGATCGCCCGACAGGATATACCCCACCATCTGGTCGATCGCGTTGTAACCCTTCTCGTCCAGCGCGTCGTAGACGGCCTTCAGAATGTCGTACGTGGTCTTTTGCTCTTCGACGCCCGTTCCCACGAAGACTTGCGTTTTTCTGTTGTCATCCATTTCGTCACCTCCCCAAAATGGTCCGTCGGATAGTACAAGTATAACAGCTTTTCTGCTATGCCGTAAACCCCTTTATATACGCCGCCGCCGCCGCGAGCGCGTCCTGGGCCCGCGCGGGGTCCTTCGCGCCCGCCTGCGCCATGTCGGCCTTGCCGCCGCCGCCGCCGCCCGCCGCCGCCGCGACGTCCTTCACCATCTTGCCCGCGTGCAGCCCCTTGGCCACCACATCATCCGTTGCCGACACGATCACCGTGAGCTTTTCGCCCGCCGTCGACACGAGCGCGAGCGCCAGCCCCTTGTCCTGCTTCTGCTTCAAACGGTCCGACAGGTCGCGCAGCGCGTCCGTATCCAGATCTTCGGTCTCATAGCACACGAGCTTCACAGCCCCGAGCACCGTGTTTTCAACCGTTTCGGCCGCATCGAGCAGCTCGCCCGCGAGGTCGCCCGTGCGCTCCTTCTTCGCGCTTTCGAGCTGCTGCCGCGCCTCGCGCAGCTCTGCGAGCACGCCCTCCACGCGTTCCTTCAGCACATCCGGATGCGCCTTGAACATCTCGCCGAGCTCGCCCAGGATCTCCTCCGCGCGCACGAGCGGCCCCACGAGGTTTGTGCCCGTGATGGCCTCGATGCGCCGCGCGCCGCTGCCGATCGAACTCTCCGAAACGATTTTGAACCCGCCGACCTCGCCGGAATTGCGAACATGTGTACCACCGCAGAGCTCCGCCGAAAAATCCCCCACTTCGACGAGTCGCACCGCATCCCCGTATTTCTCGTCAAACAAGGCCATCGCGCCGCGCTGCCTCGCGCCTTCGACCGTCGTGACCGTCGTCGTGACGGGATAGAATTCGTCGATTGCACGGTTGACGACGGCCTGCACCTCGTCGATCTGCTCCGGCGACAGCGCCTCGTAATGCGTGAAATCGAAGCGCAGCGCGTTCGGATCCACGGAAGACCCCGCCTGTTTCACATGCGGGCCGAGCACCGTCACGAGCGCCTTGTGGAGCAGGTGTGTTGCCGTATGGTTGCGCGCCGTGCGGCCACGCGCAAGCGGATTGACGATGCCCGTCAGCTTGTCGCCGACGCGCAGCGCCCCGCTGTGCACATGGACATCGTGCACGAAAACCCCGCCGGATTTCCGCACGTCCGAGACCTCCGCAAAGACCTCGTCCCCGACGAGTTCGCCGATGTCCGCGACCTGTCCGCCGCTTTCCGCATAGAACGGCGTGCGGTCAAACACCACCTGCACGCGGTCGCCCTCAAGCGCCGCGTCGACCGAGGTCCCGTCCCGCGCAATCAAGTTGACAGAAATTTTTTCTTGTAACCCATCATATCCGTCGAACGTCGTCGCCGGCAGCCCGACAAACACGGTCTCGTTCTTCTTCCAGGCTTCCTCGTCCGACACCTTGATGCCCGCGCGCGACTTCTCCTGCTGCTTGCGCAACTCCGCCGCGAAGCCCTCTTCGTCGATGGTGATGCCCTCTTCGGCCAAAACCTCGCGCGTCAACTCCGGATTTACGCCAAGCGTGTCATACAGGAAGAACACGCGATCGCCCGACAAAACCCGCTTTTCCAGCCCTTTCAGCTCGCGGATATGCGCGTTCAGCAGTTCCAGCCCCTGGTCGATCGTCTGCGCGAACCGCTCCTCTTCCAAACGGATGAGTTTCTTGATATACTCCTGTTTTTCAACGATTTCCTCGTATTCCGCGCCCGACGTTTCGATGACCTTGTCCGCGAGATCGTGCAAAAACAACCCCGTGATGCCGAGCTTTTTCCCGTGCACGGCCGCACGCCTGAGCAGGCGCCGCAGCACATACCCGCGCCCCTCGTTCCCCGGGATGATGCCGTCGCCGATCATGAACACGACCGAGCGGATATGGTCCGTCACGATGCGGATCGACACGTCCGACCCCGCCGCCCCGTTCTCGTATACGACGCCCGACACGCGACAGACCTCGTCCAAAACCGCGCGGATCGTGTCCACGTCGAAGATCGAATCCGTGTCCTGCATGATGCACGCAAGCCGTTCGAGCCCCATGCCCGTGTCGATGTTCGGGTGCGCGAGCGGCGTGTAACCGCCCTTCCCGTCGCTGTCAAACTGCGTGAACACATGGTTCCAAAACTCGACATAGCGGTCGCAATCGCAGCCCGGCCGACAGTCCGCGCGCCCGCAACCGTATTTCTCGCCGCGGTCGAAATAGATCTCCGAACACGGCCCGCACGGCCCGAGCCCGATTTCCCAGAAATTGTCGTCCTTCCCCATGCGCACGACGCGCTCCGGCGCGATGCCGACCTCGTCCACCCAGATGTCGTACGCCTCGTCGTCCTCCTCGTAAATCGATGCCCAGAGCCGCTCCACGGGCAACTCCAGCACATCCGTGATGAACTCCCAGCCCCACAGCAGGCTCTCGCGCTTGAAATAGTCGCCGAAGGAAAACGACCCGAGCATCTCGAAAAACGTCCCGTGCCGCGCCGTATGCCCCACATTCTCCAGGTCCCCCGTGCGGATGCATTTCTGGCACGTCGTCATACGCTTGCTCGGCGGCTCCTCGAGCCCCGCGAAATACGGCTTCAGCGGCGCCATCCCCGAATTGATGATGAGCAACGACTTGTCGCTCTCCGGCACAAGCGAAAAACTCTTCCGCGCGTAGTGCCCCTTCCCCACATAGAATTCGCGGAACATGCTCCGCAGTTCGTTCAGCCCGATGCTTTTCATTGACCACCCTTCAACATTCCGACTACATTCAACCACAGATTATACCACATTCCGCGCCCCGCCCCAAGACGACAAAAGACCCGGTGTTGGCGTCCGGGTCCCTTGCCGTTATTGATAGGAGAGTTGTTATGAATAAGAGTTGCATCTATTCACAATCTATTTATACCGCATTTTCCTGAATTGAAACAGAAATCCGAAAAAATTTTTTCAATAATTTTTTTCATGTTAGAATAACGGCATGGAGACACGCGCACTCGGCAATACGGGCATTCGCGTCACGCCGGTCGGCATGGGGGTGCTGACGGTCGGGCGGACGCAGCTTGCGCTTCCGGTCGAAGACGGCGCGCGCATCGTGCGGTACGCCGCCGAACGCAGCATCAATTTCTTCGACACGGCGGAATATTACGAGACGTACCCCTACATCGCACGGGCGGCAGAATGCCGCCCCTACAATCCCCCCTCGCGAACACAGGCTTCCGTAGGGGCGGCTTTCAGCCGCCCGCCACTCGATGACGCCGTCATCTCCAGCAAATCCCTCGCGCCCGATCACGCGGGCATGACACGCGCCATCGAGGACTGCCGCGCGGCCCTGTCCCGCGACGTCATCGATATCTTCCTGCTGCATGAAATCCGCCAGGCACCGGACTTTGAAAACCGCGCGGGCGCGTGGCAGGCCCTCGTCGACGCAAAGGCCAAAGGCATGGTGCGCGCCATCGGCCTCTCCACACACCATGTGGACGGCGCGCGGCTGGCGGCCGCCCTGCCCGACCTCGACGTCCTCTTCCCGCTCATCAACCACCGTGGGCTCGGCATCCGAGACGGCGACGCGCCGGGCTCCAAAGAAGCGATGGCCGCCGCGATCCGCGCGGCCTCAGGCGCAGGTATTGGCGTCTTCGCGATGAAGGCCTTCGGCGGCGGCAACCTCGCCGCCGACTATATGACCGCGCTCGGCTACGTCTCGACCCTTTCGGGCGTCACGAGCACGATGATCGGCATGGGCTGCGAGAAGGACGTCGACGACGCCGTGGACTACTTTGAAGGGCGCCTCGCGCCGGACTACCGCCCCGACGTCAGCCTCAAGAAAATGCGCGTCGACCGCGGCGACTGCGAAGGCTGCGGCGCCTGCGTGCAGCGTTGCACGAGCGAAGCCATCCGCATAGACGCCGAAGGCATCGCCGTCATCGACCACGAAAAATGCATCACCTGCGGCTACTGCGCCTACGCCTGCCCCGTCCGCGCCCTGATCCTGTACTAAACTCGAATCCAGCCCGCTCCTCTGTTGTTCTCATGCCTTTATTTCAAAGGTCGCTGAGCTTTTCGGGCAGGTGGAGCTCCATGTCGCAGCCGTGCGCCGTGTCGTCCTCGTCGGCGTTGGGGTCGAAGCCTTCGAGCCCCGCATACGTCTTGCCGTGCTTCTGCGCGTAGTCGTAGATCGCGCTCTTGATCGCGTGGTCCGCGAGCACCGAGCAGTGAATCTTGATGGCGGGCAGGCCGCCGAGCTCGTCGAGCACGTCCTTGTTTGTGATCTTCAGCGCGTCCTCGACCGTCTTGCCGATGATCATGTCCGTCGCAATCGACGACGACGCGATGGCCGAGCCGCAGCCGAACGTACGGAATTTCGCGTCCGTGATGACGTCGTCCTCGTTTACCTTGATGCTGATTTTCATCATGTCGCCGCAGACGGGGCTGCCGTAGGTGCCCTCTCCGTCCGGCTGGTCGATGTCCCCGACGTTGTGCGGGTT
>JAISTF010000221.1 GCA_031272745.1 Eubacteriales Family XIII. Incertae Sedis bacterium | reverse complement strand
CGGCGTCGGATCGCGCCCGAGCTCCTGCAGCAGCTGGCGTTGGATGCGGATTTGCTTATTGATGGTCTCCACCATGTGGACGGGGATGCGGATCGTCCGCGCCTGGTCCGCGATGGCGCGCGTGATGGCCTGGCGGATCCACCACGTTGCGTAGGTGGAAAACTTGAAGCCCTTCTGCCACTGGAATTTGTCCACGGCGCGAATGAGCCCGAAATTGCCCTCCTGAATCAAATCCGGAAAGAGCATGCCGCGCCCGATGTAGCGCTTCGCGATCGAAACGACGAGCCGCAGGTTTGCCTCGCAGAGTTTTTCCTGGGCGGCGTCCCCCGTGCCCACGGCCTCGATCAGTTCCTGCGCCGTCAAGGGGTCGAGCAACGGCACGGCCGATGCGCGTTTGAGGAAATCCTTGTGGAAGGCGTCGAGCTTGACGCCCTTCGGCTGGGTGACGGCCGGCGGCTTGCGTTTGCGGGTCTTGGCCTTCGCGGCAGCCTTTGCGGCCTTCTCGGCGGCTTCGGCGGCGGCGGCCTTCGACCGCGGCACCGGCGGCCGTTTGGCGATGAGCCCGGAGCGTTCCAGCGAACGAATATCCTTCGTCTGGAGCTGCTGCGGCAGCTTTTCGCCGAGCCCGCGGAAATACCGCGCGACGTATTCCTTCTCGTCCTTGCTCGAACGGTCCGTGCGGCCGTCCGGCTCGCGCACGTCGTCGTCCTCCGAAAAACAGCTCCCCTTGAGCAGCTCCCGCTGCACGCGGACGCGCTTGTTCACATAGTCGCTGTAACAGGCGTTGATCGGAACCAGACGGTCGGGATCCTTCTTGTACGCGTCCACGGCGCGCTTGATGAGCAGCACGGCAAACGCATCGAAATCCGGACTCTTCAAATATTTGCTGCGCTCGACCGCCGTCACGAGCCCGTACAGGCCGACCTGCAGGAGATCCTCGAACGCGTGCTTCGAATTCATCTCGTTCTTCGCGATCTCGCAGACGTTCCGCAGATAGGACTCGACGAGAATCTGCGACGCCTCGATGCCCGCTTCCATCGCTTTCGCAAGCTCGACTTCCTCGTCGGCCGTGAGGAGCGGCACCGCACCGATCTCCTTGAGGTACATGCGCACGGGGTCGTCGACCGCCATCTCCTTCGGCAGCGTCGCTTCGAGAATGACCTTCCCGTCGGGCGTCAGCGCGTCCTTCTTGATGTCTTCCTCTTCCTTCTCGGCGTCGAGCTCGCGCAGATCGAACTCGTCCGGCTCATCCGGATCCTCCGTCTGGATTTCCACGCCGTTCGAAGCAAGCCGCTCCAGGAACACGTCGTACTGCTCCTGGTCGATCTCCAACTGGCTCAGGCTGTCATAGATGTCCGTATCGCTGATCTGCCCCTTCACAATGGCCTTCGCCAAAAAATCCTCGAGAATCTCGTCCACCGTTTTCAAATCCCGTGTCTCTGTCGCATTGCTCAAAATGTCCACCTCTCTTCCGTTTGTCAGGAAACCGCCTTCCGGTTTTCCGTCTCCAACTGCTTGATTTTTTTCAATAACTCCTGCATTTCCGTAAGCACGTCCGCCTCCGCGTCCCCGCCGCTGCGCAACGCTTCCGCAAGCTCGTCGCTGCGCTTTGTGAGAATCGCGATCTCCGCGCGGCGCAACAACTCCTCAAACGTCCGGTCCGACCACGCCCCCGGGCTCGCCGCGCGCGCGAGGACGGCATCGAGCAATATCTGATCTTCCTCCGCGGGCAGATACCGCAGCGCGGCCACGTCGATCTCCCCCGACGCGTCGAAGCCCGCTTCGTTCATGGCCGTGAGGATCGGCGCATAGACCGAGTCCGAAAACCAGTGGCGCTGCGCCATCACGCGCGGGAGAAACGCCGCCGCGTTCAGCGGATACGCCAGCAGCTCTACGAGCAGCCGGTCAAAGGATTCGGCGCGCATCGCGGGATCCGCCCGTCCCCGCCGGCCATCCTCCGGCGGCGCCCCGCCGAGCGCCCTGCCGCGTTCGGCCTGCTCGCGGATCGCGGTCTCGGAGACGCCCGTTTCGCGCGCGAGTTTTTTTGCGTACGCTTCCGCTTCCACGGGGTCCAGCCCGCCGAGCAGCGCCGCCGCCGCCTTCAGATAGTCTGCGAGCCCTTCCGCGCCGCTCGTGTCGTAGCCTTCCTTCAGCCGCAGCAGACGGAACTCCGTGAGCGGCAGCGCGCGCGAGGCAGCATCCTCAAAGGCTTCGCGGCCGAACGCGCGGATGAATTCGTCGGGGTCCTTCGCCCCTTCGAGCACGAGCACGCGGGCCTTCAGTCCCGCTTCCTGAAGGATCGCGCCACTCTCTTCGGCGGCCTTGCGCCCCGACGCGTCGCTGTCGAGCGCGAGCACCACGTTTTTCGTATACCGCGACAGGAGCTTCGCCTGCTGCGGCGTGAACGCCGTCCCGAGCTGCGCGACCGCGTTCGTGACGCCGTGCATATGGAGCGCGACCGCGTCCATATACCCCTCGACGAGGACCGCAAACCCCCTCTCGCGAATCGACTGCTGCGCCTTGTAGAGCGCGTAGAGATTGTGTCCCTTTGAAAACGCCTTCGAATCGCGCGAGTTGATGTATTTTCCCGCCTTCGGGTCGCCCGTCAAATCGCGCCCGCCGAAGCCGATGACCTTGCCGCGCGTGTTCACGATCGGAAACATCACGCGGCTGCGGTAGCGGTCACGCCAGCCGCCGCCGTAGGCGTACAACAGCCCGACCTCCTCCGCGTCCCTGATCTTCTCCTTATTCCCCTCGACGGCCTGCGCAAACGAACGCCCGCCGTCGTCCGCGTAGCCGAGCCCAAACGCCTTGATCGTCTCCGCGCCGACCCCGCGCCCGAGCAGATACGCCAGACCCGGGTTGCCCGCTTTTTTGATGCATTTGTAATAATGGTTGGCCGCGTCCGCGTTGATGCGGTAAAGCGCTTCCCTGCGCCCCTCCGCCGCGCTGTCCCTGCCTTTCCCCCAGTCGATGTCGATGCCGAACTCCGCGCCGAGCCGCTCGCAGGCCGCCTTGAAATCGAGGTTGTAATACCGCTCATAAAACCGGATGACGTCCCCGTTTGCGCTGCATCCGAAGCAATGGTAGTGCCCGTCGTCATAGACGTGAAACGACCCATCCGTTTCGCTGTGAAACGGGCATAGGCCGGACCAACTGCGCCCCGCCTTCCGCAGCTTCACGACGCGCCCGATGACATCCACCGCGTCGGCCTTGTCTTTGATTTGTTCCACAATGTCGTTGTATGCCAATGGATTCTCTTTCTTCCCCATAACATATACAACACAAACGGCGGTTTTCTTTTTTTTCGCCGCCCGCATCGCGGGAAATGTTATACTTCCGTTGTGGAAACCGTGACCGTCGCCATTGACACGCTTGGCTGCAAAGTGAACCAACAGGAATCCGAGGCGCTTGCCATAGAGCTCGCCGCGCTCGGATTTTCCGTCGTCGCGCCGTCCGCGCGCGCCGACGCGTACGTCGTCAATTCCTGCACCGTGACGCAGACCGCGGACGGCAAGACGCGGCAGCGCATCCGCAGGGCCCGCGCGAAAAATCCCGACGCCCTCATCTGCCTCATCGGCTGCGCCCCGCAGGCCGATCCGGACGCCTGGGCCGCCGTGCCGGACGTGGACCTCACGATCCCCAGCGACGAGAAGCACCGGACCGCGGCGCTCCTTGCGCAGAAACTGCGTCCCGCGAAAACCGCACGGCCGCAGCCGGAATCCGGAAACATCCGCGCCCGCACGCGGGCCTTCCTGAAAATCGAAGACGGCTGCGACCGCGGCTGCGCCTACTGCATCGTGCCGAAGGCGCGGGGCGCCGTGCGCAGCAAACCGCCCGAGGCAGTGCTCGCCGAGGCCGCCGCGCTGCTCGCGGACGGCTACCGCGAGATCGTCGTCACGGGCATCAACATCGCGCTGTACGGCACGGACCTCGGGCAAACGGACGGACTCTACGATTTGCTGTCCCGCGTCACGGACATGACCGGCCCCGCGGATTCTCCCGAATACCGCGTCCGCCTCGGCTCGCTCGAACCGGCGGTCGTGGACGCGGCGGCGGCCGCGCGCATCGCCCGCTTGCCGCGCCTCTGCCCGCAGATGCACCTGTCCCTGCAAAGCGGCTGCGCGCGCACGCTCCGCGCGATGGGACGCCCCTACACCCCTTCGGACTACACGGCCATCCTGAACGCGCTGCGCGACATCGACCCGCTCTTTGCCGTCACGACGGACGTCATCGCGGGCTTCCCCGGCGAGACGGATGCGGATTTTGAGGAAAGCCTCGCATTCGTCGAAAACGCCGGCTTCGCGCGCGTCCACGTCTTCCCGTATTCGCGACGCCCGGGCACGCCTGCCGCAAACATGGCGGACAAAGTTCCGGAACGCGAAAAAGCGGCTCGCGCGCGCCGGTTATTGGATGCGGCGGAACGTGCGCAGCAGCGCTTCTTCGAAGCGAATGTCGGGCAGACGCGACGCACGCTGCTCCTCGGGGGCGGCCGCGCGCTCACGGACAACGGCATCGACTTGCGCATTCCCTCGGAACTGCGTAATATATTCATGGATCACAGAATCGGGAGAGGAGAATCATTATGAAACTGAAGGACAAGACCATCATCGTGACGGGCGCGGCAGGCGGCCTCGGCAGGGCGTTTTCGCTGCGCTTCGCTGAGGAAGGCGCAAACGTCGTCTGCGCGGACGTGAAGGACGCGGCGGAGACGGTCGCGCTCATCACGGACGCGGGCGGCAGCGCCCTTTCCGTCAGCGTCGACATCACGGGCGCCGCGAGCGTCGAAGCCATGTGCAAGGCGGCCGCGGATGCGTACGGCGGCATCGACGGGCTCGTCAACAACGCGGCCATCTACGCGGGGCTGACGATGGAGCCGTTCCATGAAATCAAAGAATCCGACTGGGACAAGGTCATGGCCGTGAACGCGAAGGGCACCTGGCTCTGCTGCAAATACGTCTATCCGTATCTCATCAAGCGCGGCGGCGGTTCGATCGTGAACATCGCCTCCGCCTCGATCCTCGAGGGCAATCCCTTCTTCGCGCACTATACGGCGAGCAAGGGCGCGGTCTGGGCGCTGACGCGCAGCGTTTCGCGCGTCGTCGGCGAGCAGGGTATCCGCTGCAACAGCATCACGCCGGGATACACGATGACGGACGCGTCAAAAGGACTCGCGGGCGACCCGGAGTCCTTTCAGAAAAACTATGATTATTCGATTCAGACCCGCGCCATCCATCGCGCGATGGAAGCCGGGGATGTCGTCGGCGCGGCCCTGTTCCTGCTCTCGGACGACAGCGCCTTCGTGACCGGTCAAAACCTGAACGTGGACGGCGGCTGCATCAATTACTGAGCAGCCGGGCCAGTCCCGCTGGATCAGATCACGCTCGTGAACCCGCCGTCGACGGAGATCGCCCAGCCGTTCACATAGTCCGACGCGCGCGACGCGAGGAAGACCGCCGTGCCCATGAGGTCGCCGAACTCGCCCCATTTGCCGCCGGGCAGCTGCGCGGCGACGCGGTCGACGATTTCCTGCGCGACGCCCGTGTTCACGTCGCTCTTGAAAAACCCGGGGCAAAGGCAGTTGCACTGCACACCATCATTGCGCAGCTCGTTCGCAAAGACGCGCGTGACGCCGATCATGCCGTGCTTGACGATCACATAGCCCGGGCAGCCCGTGTCGCCCGTGAAGGACAGTGCGGAGCCGATGTTGATGATCTTGCCGCTCTTCTGCTTTTTCATAACGAGCCCGACCTCGCGCCCGAGCGAATACGCCGCGTTGAGCCCGATGTCGACCGTCTTCAGATACATCTCGTCCGTATACTCCTCGAACGGCGCAAACAGTCCGATGTTGGCGTTGTTCACGAGGATGTCGATGCGGCCGAATGTTTCGAGGCAAGCGGCCACGGCCGCCTTGCGGTAGGCCGCGTCCGTCAAATCACCCTGCAAAAACCCGATGCGCCGCCCTTCCGCCTCGACAGCGTCCTTCACCTCGACGACGTCGGGCAGGAAATGCGGCACGAAGATGTCCGCGCCGGCCTTCGCGAACGCGACGCAGTACGCCATGCCGAGGTTTGTGTTGCCGCCCGTCACCATAGCGACCTTGCCTTTGAGGCTGAAGAAATCCATCGAAAATTCTTTGATGCTGTCTTGCATGATCGTTCTCCTTCAATCGCTATTTCCCGAGCAGCGCCGCCACCTGCGCGGCAATGCCTTCGGAAGTGATGCCGTAATGCTCGTATATCTCGTCCGGCGAACCGAGCACGAGAAATTCGTCGGGCAGCGCGATGCGCTTGAACTTCCCGCCGTAGCCCGTCTCCGCCAGCCGCTCCGCGACCGCCGACCCGAGGCCGCCGTTGATCGACGCCTCCTCGACCGTCACGACGGCGCCCGTCAGCTTCGCGCTCTTGTCGATGGCTTCGAGGTCGAGCGGTTTGATCGTGTGCATGTCCACGAGCCGCGCGCTCACGCCTTTGTCCGCGAGCAGCTTCGTCGCCATCAGTGCGCGGTACAGGAACGAGCCGCACGAGATGATCGTGACGTCCGTGCCCTCCGTGACCTCGATCGCCTTGCCGATTTCAAACGGGTAGTCGGGGCTCGCGTAGACGTTCGGCGAGCCGCCGCGGTCGATGCGAATGACCATCGGCCCCTGATACGTCATCGAGGCGCGAATGAATTTCTTGCACTGCTCCGCGTCCGCGGGCACGCAGATCGTCAGGTTCGGAATCGCGCGGTAGAGCGCGAGGTCCGCGATCGTGTTGTGCGTCGGCCCGCCCGCCGCCGTCGCGCCCGAATGCGTGCCAATGAGCCGGACGTTCACGTCGTTGTACGCGATGTCCGTATGGATCTGATCCGCCGCGCGCAGCGAGAGGAACGGCCCGAAGACCTGCGAAAACACCGGCAACCCCGTCGCGAGCGCGAGCCCGCACGACGCGCCGACCTGGTTCGGCTCCGCGATGCCGAAATTGAAGCACCGCTCGGGATATTTTTTCACGAGCGCCCCCGCCGTCGTCGACGGCGCGACGTTGTCCGTATAGGTGAAGACGAATTCCCCGCCTTCGTCCGCGATCTCGAGCAGCACTTCGCCGTAGGCTTCCTTCGCGCTCGACAGCATCGCGTCAAAATCATAGGTCGTCTGTACCGGCATTACCTCACCCTCCTGTTCTTCTCCACGCTGACCAGCGCCTGGTCGAGCTGCTCCTTCGCGATGCCGCCGCCGTGCCACGTCGCGACGTCCTCCATGAAGTCGACGCCCTTGCCCTTGATCGTGTTCGCGATGATCGCGACGGGCCGCCGCTTCGAGAGCGGCTCCGCGGGCGGCAGGTTTTGCAGCGCCTCGCAGACCGCGTACATATCGTTGCCGTCGATGGACACCGCGTCCCAGCCGAACGCGCGGATCTTCTCATCGAGCGGGTCTATGTTCATCACGTCCTTCGTGTGCCCCGTCATCTGCAGGCCGTTCTTGTCGATGATGGCCACGAGGTTGCCGAGCCGATAATGCCCGCCGGCCATGAACGCCTCCCAGTTCGTCCCCTCGTCCAACTCGCCGTCGCCGACGAGCACGAAGGTGCGCCAGTTCTTCTGCTGCATCCGCGCGCCGAGCGCCATGCCGACCGCGATCGGCAGCCCATGCCCGAGCGACCCCGCCGACACCTCGATCGCGTCGACCTTGAGGCGGTTGCTGTGCATCCCGAATTTATACGTGTCGAGCGTCTCGAAATGCTCGACCATATAGTCCATCGTGTACATCCCGAGGTCCTGGTAGATCGTGTAGAACGTCTCCGAGCAATGCCCTTTGGAGAGCACGAAGCGGTCGCGGTCCTCCCACGCCGGATTGACAGGGTCGTAGTTCAGGTATTTGTAGTACAGCGCCACGCCGACGTCCACGCAGGACAGCTCGCCGCCGAGATGCCCCATGCCGATGCGGTAGATGAAGTTGAGCAAATCTTTGCGGATCTTCAGCGCCTTCGCCTCCAGCTCCTTGACAAGCTCGATGTCCACATTGTATTGATACATGCGATACTCCTCTCTCTCGATGAAATAACGGTTTTCGACAAGTATCATTATAAACCCGGCGGCACCCCGAACAAGCCGGAATACCGCCAAAATTTCAATAATGATGTCCTTTTTGTCGCGCTGCGGGCCTGCGGTGTCAGTCTTCTATGCCCGCCCGTTTGTACGATACGAGCGCCCAATCCTTGCCGCGACGCTTGCCGACCGTCTCATGGCTGAACAGCAGCACGAGCAGGAAGCCGATCACCATGCAGACGCACATGAAGATGACGCCCGCCTGATAGCCGCTCGCCGAGCTCCAACCGCCGCCGGCCGCGATGAGGCCGCCGAGGATGGCCGGCGTGGCCGCGCCCGCGATGGACGCCGTCACATTGAGGCCCATCGCCGTGCCGATCGCGCCCTTCGGCGCGCTGTCCTGCACCATCGCATAGATGAGCGCGAAGAGCGCGTTCACGCAGAAGCCGATGCAGAGCTGGATGCCGACGAGCGCCCCGAGCCCCGCCTTGACCTGCGGCAGGATCAGCACCCAGACCGCGAGCCACGCGAAGCAGAACATCAGACTGTTTTTGCGCCCGATGAAGTCGGAGATGCGCCCCCAGACGATCTGCCCGAGGCCGCCCGTAATCGTATAGAGCAGCGAATACGCGGCCGCCTTGGAATAGTCGTATTCGGCCACGAACGCCAGATACGGGTTGAGCCAGAAATTGATGCCGAGGAACATGACGAGCGCCACGATCGTGATGATCGTCGCCACGAGGACGTTCGCGTTTTTCAGGCAGCGCATCAGGTTGCCTTCCTTATTGGATATTTCGACTTCCTCTTTGCCGTCCGCGCTGTCGAGCGTCGGCGTCAGGCCCATCTCCACCGCCTTGTTCTGGTATTTCTCGAACGTCTTCTGCCGCGAGAACAGCCAGTAGATGATCCAGATCGGAATCGCGATGGCCGGCATGATG
This sequence comes from Eubacteriales Family XIII. Incertae Sedis bacterium, assembly GCA_031272745.1. Taxonomy (GTDB): domain Bacteria; phylum Bacillota; class Clostridia; order Peptostreptococcales; family Anaerovoracaceae; genus WRFF01. Next base: position 3,376 of record JAISTF010000221.1, on the reverse strand, counting down.
AGGAACGGCAGACGCCAGTCGCCGTTGCTTTTTGCGAGCATGACGGAGATGATCAGACCCGTCACGAGCGTGCCCCACGGATAGCCCGTATGGTGCAATCCGGCGGCCCAGCCCCGCGCCTCCTTCGGCCACCATTCGATGATCGCCGTGCATTCGAGCGACTCGCCCGCGCCCGCAAACAGGTTGCGCGCCGCGAGCAGGACGACGACGACGATGATGCCGGAGCTGATCGCGCTGATGCCGACGAGGAACGTCAGCACCATATAGCCGACCGCGACCCAGATCAAGCTGTATTTGCGCATCCAACCCTGACCCCGTTTGTCCGACCAGTTTGTGAACAGAAGCGGCAGCACGCCCATGCAAATCTGCATGATCGTGCCGTACACACCCATCGCGTCCGCGTCCACGCCCCATTCGTCGACCATGTAGGGACTCGTGCGGTTGAACAGTTCGCGCACCGTGCTGTTCAATGCGAACACAAGCCACAGGACGACCATCGCACCCCATGACACCGCCGGTACCCGCGGTATGAAACTCTGTTTTTTCTCCATGCGACTTTCCTCCTTCCCTTCTCTATTCAAATAATGCAAATAAGAATATATGAAATAAGACAATAACGGACGGCGTCACTCATAAAACTCCGGCGCGTGCAGGAGTTCGTCGAACTGCGGCTGGTAATGGCCGAAAATGATTTTTGCGTCATGTTCTTGCGCGTAGTCCGCGAGCAGATTTGCGCTGTTGACGAAGCCGATCGAGTCGAAGATCAAGCCGGGGATGCGCGGCGGCGGCCCGAGATTCTCCGGCCGGTACAGCGCGTCGGCGGCAAAGAGGAAATTTCCGCTTTTCGGAAGTTCCACATACAGCGCCGTCATCGAAAACGTATGCCCGCTGCCGATGGAAATCGCCTTTACGCCGGGTGCGACGCAGGTTTCCAACCGGCCTTCGGGGATGAGCTTCCAATTCAGATCGGCCGCGAGGAACGCCTCGAAATCCGGTGCTTTGTACGGGCCGGGGCCAAAGCCGCGCAGCGCGTACAGCCGCATCGCCTGGGTCAGTTCCTTGTCCGCGACGTAGACATCCGCGCCTTTGAACAGATAGAGGTAGCCGGCGTGGTCGCAGTGCAGATGCGAAATCACGATGGTGTGCACGTCCTCCGGCTTTACGCCGATCCTCGCGAGCTGCGGCGCGATCGTCTGCTCCTCGCTGCTGAAAAACGGCGAGGGCGTGTCGTAGCCGTCGGGGAGATCCGCCTCGCGGATGTGGCACCCCGTATCGAACAGCACATAGCCGTCCGCCGTCTCGACGAGCACGGCAAGTACGGGAAACGGTATCCATTGCGCCACGGGGTTCTGGTTTCGGTAGGTCCCTCCGTGGATGCCTGCGACGAATGACGATTCGTCCACATACATCCTGCCGAGGTCGAGAATATACATCTTCATGGAAGCGTCCTCCTTTCTCTACACCGCTATTGTACCCCGAACGAAAAAGGCGGGTAAAGCAACCCTGATTGATACCCGTCACAAACGCGAGTTGTGCCTACACCGACTGCATCACGATGACGTTTCCGACTTTTTCGCGTCGCGCGGGCGGCTCGAAGGTGTCCAGATCCGTCATTTCGGAGACGATTTCCCGTATGTACTCGAAGAGGACGTCGCAGGCGAAATTCTGCCGCCGGCCGCGCTTCCGCAAGAGTCCCAGTTCCCAGCGAACGCCCTCGTCCTCGTGCAGCGGAACGAGCGCAATCTCATCCTTTCGGAAGCTCTGCCCGAGATCGCGGTGCAGGAAGCCGATGCCCCCGACCTCGCGAATCAGGTTGAACGTGATGTTGATGTCCCACGTCGTATAGGCGACGTGCGGCTCAAAGCCGGCCGCGCGGCACAGGCCGAGGATCTCGTCGTGCCACCGGAACTCGGGCGGCAGCATGATGAATTTCTCCGTGGAGAGGTCTGCGAAGCGAACCGCGCCCCGCAAAGCCAGAGGATTGTCGCGTCGCATCATCACGACCACGTCGTCGCGGAAGAGCGGGAACCATTCGATCTGTTCCTTGTCCCGCGGCTCGTGCGAACAACCCAGATCACAGACGTCCTGGATGATCTGATCCTCAATCACACCGTCCGGCGATTCGAGGATGGTCAGATCGATGCCGGGATAGCGCTCGGAGAATGCGCCGACAAGCCACGGGACAAAGCGCGTCGTCGCGCCGGGGGTCATCGCGAGACGCAGGCTGCCTTTTGCCTCGCCGGCAACCTTTTGCATCTTCTGCTTGAGCGCGTCGAACGAGAGCAGAAACGCATCCACATCTTCGCGAAACGAGAGCGCCGCCTCCGTGGGGACAACGCCGTTTTTCGTGCGCAGAAACAGCGTGACGCCGAGCTCTCGCTCCAATTTCCCAATCGAATGGGACAGGCCCTGCTGCGTGATATAGAGGTTTTCCGCGGCGCGGGAGAGGTTTCTGTCGAGACAGACCTGGCGAAAATGCTGGAGCTGCCGGATTTCCATGCCTCATCCCCTTTCTGCGTCCGCGCCCGGCACGGGCTCGTCATACGCATTCATCAGCGTTCCGATGTATTTGAAGAAGGCCGCCGTGTGTACGAGGACATTGACACCCTCCGCGCCAAACGCGTCCAAGGCCGTCCCCCAAACGGGCGCGGGCACGGGGCCGGGCGCCGTCAGCGCGCGCGCCAGTCCGTAGGCCGCCGCATAGTCGACGTTTCCCGAGAGGTCGGGCGTCGCTCCGGACTTGACGGCGGTCAGCACGGCTTCCGGCACACCCGCGTCGCGGCCGAGCAGCTCGTGTGCATACACCGCATAGGCGCAGCCTTCCGCGACCGCCACGACGAGGATGAACAGCTCGCAGACATCGTGCGCGATCACGTCCTGCTTGACGACGCGCAGCTGAAGGCGGTACAGCGGCTCCCCGAGTTCGGGGAAATGAAGCATCGACGTGAAGGGGCCGTTGATCTCCCCGTCCGGCAACTGCCAGACGTGCGGCAGGTCGGGTCGGCCCATATTGTGCAGGACATCGTCGTAGAACGCTTTCTGCCGTCCGTCCATCTCCGACGGCTTCAGCCAAGGCACCCTGGGAGTCTCATTCATATATTTTCCTCACTTGTATTCGCTCGCGGCTTTGTTTACAATGGTATTGTAGCATATTGGAGAAGAAAAGCATGCCAACCCGTACGGACCAAAACCAATCCATCAGCCAGCGGCAGATCACGCGACTTCCGCTCGGCACCTACGACTTCATCATACACTACGCGGAAGCGCTCGACGAAACGACGGCGGAGTTTCGCCATTCGCACCCGTATATGGAGCTGTTTTACATCCAGAGCGGCGAGTTGACGATCCGCTACGACGACTCGGACGACGTCGCGCT
>JAISTF010000219.1 GCA_031272745.1 Eubacteriales Family XIII. Incertae Sedis bacterium | reverse complement strand
GACGCGGACCTGGAACGACTTTGTCCCGCTTTTTTCATCCACGGACGCAGAGTAGCTGAGCGCGAGCGCGTTGCAGCGGAAGGCCTCGCCGAGGACGTCGAGCGTCACGGACTCGTTCGCCTTGCGGTAGAAGAGCCGCCCCGTGCAGGCGATCTCCGATCCGTCGTCGCCTCCGATATAGAGCAGCGCGCCGCCCTGCGTCTGCGCCGGCGGCTTTTCCGCGCGGATGACCTTGATCTCCTTCGCGTATACAAGAACATTTCTTATGTAATCCGCCGCATCTTCCGCAATCTGTTTGTCGCTCGCCTTGCGCTCCGTCTGCCCGAGGAAGTTCGTGCCGTAGACGAGGAAGGACCCCGCCGCCGCGACGACGATGGCGCCGATCACGAGCGCGACGATGATCTCCACAAGCGTGAAGCCCTTGCGGCTGCGCCGCGGGCGGCAGAATGCCGCCCCTACACCCCGCGAATGCTTTTTCATTTCGCGCTCACCTGCTTCTGCCAGATATAACTGTCCGTGTCGAAATGTTTGCAAATATTGTTGTCCTCGTCGCGGTCGCTGCAAAAGACCTTCGCCGCGAGCGCGGGCGCGATGTGCGCGCAGTTGACAAAGGAATGGATCTTCCCTGAGCTCCCGGCGATCTGCGCGCCGCTCGCCGCACCAAACTGCGCGACGCCGAGCGTCGGGTGGTTGTAGAGGAAGATGCCGTGCTCGTCGGTGTCGTCCGTCAGCGGCATATCGACCGGCGTGTTCAGCGTCAGCGTGCCGCCGTTCATCTCGAGCTCGCCCATGACGAAGATGTCGCCCGTGACCGTCGGCGAGCCTTGGATCGTGAGCTTCCCACCGGAGCGGACGACGATGTTGCCCGTCACGGTCGCGCCGTCGAGCACGAGCTCCCCGCCCGCGCTGACGAGGATCGTCTGGCCCGCGCCGGCCGGGCCCTCGACCTGCGCGTTCGGCCCGAGCGTCAGCGCGTGGCGGTTTTCCACGGAAATCTGCGCGTTTGCGATACGGGTGGTCACGCCGCCGTCCTGGATCGAGCGTCCGATGAAAGACTGCCGCACCTCCTGCCCCGTGCCGGGGTCGGCGAAAACGAGCTGCGCGCTCGCAATCGTCAGCGGCGGGCCGACCCTCTGCGACGTATCCCCGAACCCCGTCGCGTTCTCCCCGAGGGTCGCGCTGCGCACCGTGTAGAGCTGCAGCTCATCGATGCTCTGGCCGCCCTGCACGGTGATTTTGTGCGGAATCCGGCCTCCCTTTTCGTCTTTGGCGACATTGCCCTTTTCGTCGAGCACGTACGCGCCGGCGTCCGTGAAATACAGGCCGAGGCGATTGTACAGCGAGACCTGTGCAACCCCGTTCCCGTCACGCCACGGGCCGAGCGTCACGTCCATCGAGCCGGGGGACGCGCCCTCCTGATCCGCTGTGAAGTAGTAGACGCCCGCGTGCTGGTATTTCAAATCGTCTTTGAGCGCCGGCGCGGCCGGCACCGTCGGCATCAGCAGGATGCCCTTTGTGACGCGGGGGTTCTTGGAGTCGGACGCGCCGGGCGCCGGATAGGGCTCCGTCCGGGTGTCGGCCTCGTGCTGCGACCAGTCGTAGCCGGCCTGGTCGGGGTGCGCCCCCTTGCCGATGCCGTGGTCGACGTCGGAGTCGATCCCCGACACCGTAGGCAGGTAGTCAAACGCCAGCCGCACGACCAGATTGTCGCCCGCTACCGACGCATCCCGCAACACGGCATCCGCCAAAACATCTCTCGAAACGGCGTCATCCGAAACCACATCCCTCGCAACGGCGACATCCGAAACTGTAGGGGCGGCATCCTGCCGCCCGCCATCCACCGTATACTTATCTATGAAATGCGCATAGTAACCCTTCGTAGCATCCGCCTTCGCGATGCCGGACTCCCCCGCAGCATTCAGCGACGCCCGCGCAAAATAGTAAGGATTGACCGTCACCACCTGCGCCGCATCCGTAGCGTCATCATCGTCCGTCGCGCCGACGACCACCGCCTCCGGCGTCTGCGGGATGAGGGGGCCGTCCGCCCAGAACCACTTGGGCCCGTCTTCCGTCTTCGTGCTCGTCAGCGAGCCCGGCTCGAGTACAGGGTTGAAATACGCCCAACCGCGCGGATCGCCAAGCTGCCAGGCCGGCCGCGCCGCCGTCTGCCACAGACCCGGCACGGAATTGCCAGCCTCGTCCTGTCCGAAGATGTTCGCCAGATTTTTTGTCACGCGCGAGACGTCGACCGTCTCGTCGACCGCCGCGTTGTACTGCTCCGTGAAGCTCGTCTGCCGCGTCAGCGCCAACGACGCCGTCACCGTCTCTTCGATGCCGCCGAATTTCCCGACCACCTCGATCTCGATTTCCGTCGGATACGGGTTCCTTGCGCCGTTCTCCAGCAATTCCTCGACTCTCGTGGCGCACACCGTGACGGTCGCGCTTCCCATCTCCGCGCCAAGTGCGTTTTTGTTCGCTTGTGTGTCAGCGTCTCTGCCGTAGGTTTCCGTTATTGCATGATTTGAATTTTCCGCCAACTGCTTCAACAACGCCTGCCGCTCCTTCATTCCCTCGTCGGTCGAGGCCGCCGTCGTCGTGCCGTCCAGCCAGTTCACGAACCGCGCGCAGACGGACTCCGCCGTGTAGTAGGCTTGCGTCTTGCCCTGCGAAGCCTGCGTCCTGTGGTAGGACGTCATCGCGACGGACGTGACGACGAGGACGATGATCACAAGCACGACCATCGTTACGAGCGCCCAGATGAGCGCCGAACCCTTTCTTCCGTTCGCGCGCAGCCTTGCCATGTCAGCTCCCGAGGTAGGTGATGCGCACAAACCCGCCGCGGTCGTTGCCCAGCATCCGCAGACCCGTCTTTTCGGGGTTTTTCGGGTCAAATCCCGTGTCGAGGGGATCCGGCATATCCGCCTTGCTCGCCGTTCCGTCGATGCCGCCGGCAGCGCGGCAGATCACCAGGCCGTCAGTGCCGCCAGCGTCGCGCACGATCTCCGTCGACCCGCCATACCCGCCGACATCGACGGTCAGGGAGTCGCCCGCCGCAAGGGACACCTCTTCCTGATTGTAGCTGCCCTTGCCGATGGACAGGGTTTTGCCTTCCGCCAAGGACACTTCCGCCTTCGCAAGGACGTCTTCCGCAACGACCTCTTTGGCAGCAACGCTGCTGCCCGCGCCCCAGGCCTCGACGAGATAGCGGCCGCTCGCGGAAACCCTCCATGACAACGCGCCGCCCGCGGGCCCCGTCGACGCAGCGTAGCCGAGCGCCGAAATCGCCTCATATACCGCCCTGGCCTCTTTGTTGTTGTCAATATCCCCGCCGAAATCTCCAAAGAACACCGTGAACGGCTCCACGGGGTTTGCGCCCCCCAGCACCGTGTACGACTCGCGACCGGACGTGTAGGTGTCCTCCGCCGCTTCCACCCGGTAACCCCCGAATTCCAGCGACGTATTCTCCGTGCCGCTGGGCGCCGCACCGCTCACAATCCGGCTCTCGACGTCCGCCGCCGCGTTCTTGCTGTCCGTCGCGCGCCTCTCGCTGTTCAGCACCCCGCCGAACGCGCCGAGAATCGACACGCTCGCGACCGCGATGAGCGCCATCGCGGACCAGGCGCGGACGATCCGCATCCCCGTCCACATGGTGGAGACCATCAATAAGCAAATCCGCATCCAACGCCAGCTGCTGCAGGAGCTCGGGCGCGATCCGACGCCG
>JAISTF010000166.1 GCA_031272745.1 Eubacteriales Family XIII. Incertae Sedis bacterium | reverse complement strand
GTGGCGTCCCATCCGCCGACCGATGCTGCGGACTTCAGATTTGTGTCCGTCGCGAGCGCAAAATCCGAAATATAATCCTTCAGCGGCACGCCTTCCGACTTCGCGTAATACGCATTCCCGACCGGAACATACGGAACGCGGTCCGTCGGTTCGAGCGCCACGGCCCGCCGGAACCGCGCAAGATTCTCCTCGTATCGTTCGTTGTTCATTCCCGCTCCTTTCTCAACATAGTATGGATACTATCGAAAAGAAAAAGCGCATGGAAATGCAAAAACCGGCTGTGCTTATGCGGCAAGAGAATAGAGTTATTCGGGAATCAAATAATGCTATTCTAATGCGGAATGACGAGCATGTCCGCGAACTCCGCGGTGACGGGATCTTCATTGCTGCGCAGCCACGCGAGTGTCAAGCTCGGATCGCTGAGCGGCTCAATGTCAAGGAATTTCACGACGGATGTCTCGTAGAGGATGTTGCGCGTATCTAAGATGCCGACGCCGAGGCCGGCTTGTATCCACAGCATACTGGTATGGATGGACGGGGAATACATCACCTTCGGGTAAAAGCCCTGTCGCTTGCAATCCGCGATGATGAGCTCTCCGGAGATGAGGGAATCGTCCGTATCCACAATGATGAAAGGATCTTCCTTGATGTCAGCGAGGCAGATGCTGGTCTCGCCCGCCAAAGGATGATGGCTGCTCACGACGAGATGATCTCGTGACTTTTCCAACACACGGCAGGAAATGTTGTCCTTGTCTTTTACGTCAAAATACAGCGTAATAGCGAGGTCGAGAGTGCCGTCGTACAGCCCCTCGACAAGACCGTTGAAACTGTGCCAGAAGAGCTGGAAGCTCACGTTCTGGTGCTTTTCGGAAAAAGTCTTCAGGGCAGGTGCCAGAAAGTCACCGACACGGCAACCATCGAGCAAGCCGATATTGATTTTCTGGTTGTATCCCTCGTTGATCGCGCGCGCGTCCGAAAGCGCGTTTTTGTATTCGTTGTAAACGTTTTTCAGCCGCTCATACAGAGACTGTCCCGCGGGGGTGAGCCGCACGGAGTGGTGCGTCCGCACGAAAAGCTGCATGTTGAGTTCCTTTTCGATCGCGGCGATCTGGCGGCTGAGCGCAGACTGCGTGATGTACATTTTCTCTGATGCCTTCGTGAAGTTCAGATACCGCGCAAGCGTCGTGAAATATTGAATCTGTGTGATGGTCATGAATGTGCCTCCGCATCGGCATCCCCGAAAACAAACCTGTGCGCAAACGAAGCAAGCTCCGTCTCCTCGACGGCGAGCGCGATGGCCGTGAAGCCGATCTCTGCTTCGGAAACTTCGCGCTCGTTCCAGCCTCCGCAAGCACGGCACGAAACGTTTCGGCCCGTAGAGGAAAGCCATAGTGCCGCTTCACTGTCTACGGCAAGGTCTCGTGCATGAAGCTTGATGTGCCCGATGAAGCCGCCGCGTTCTTGAATGAAAGCCGCTACGTCATCGATGACGTCCGCCAATCTGCCCGCGAGCGCCGCGCCGGTGGTCGCCGGGGCGAACGAACTCCGTCGCGTTTCGGAATACACGGCGGGGATGACGCCGTCTTCCGCGTAGAGCCCTGCTTGCGCATGGTCGTGATCGTGGTCATGCTTATGCATCTTGAAAGATCTCCTCCCACACTGCGTCCGGGATTCCATCTGTTGCGACCGTCTCGAAGCAGATCGCCCTCGCGTTGATTGACTTAACCATGGACGCGATGTCACGCAACGCATCTGCCGAAGCCATATCTGCCTTGTTGATCAATATGGCGTCTGCGTCGGCCAACTGCGCGGAAACCAATTGCGGCGAGACCTTCAGCAACGCATCAAACCGCTCGACATCCAAGACGGCTATGATTCTGGCGGAATTCAACGCGCCGACAAATTCGCGGACGGACGCGACGATGCGCCCCGGAAACGCCAACCCCGTGGGCTCAAACACCACATAGGCCGGCCCAATGCGCTCGGCGATGTCCCGAAGTGTCGTAATGAGGTCTGCGTTAAGTGTGCAGCATATGCAACCCGACAGCATATTCTTTACATAAAAACCCGATTGCGCAAGCAGGGACTCGTCGTAGGCCACGTCCCCGATTTCGTTTTCGACCAAGGCGACGCGCGGCCCTGTCCTTTTCGGATCGGCGTCCCCCGCGCCACGCGCCAAGTAGTGCGCCAGCGAAAGGATGACGCTGGTTTTTCCTGCCCCGAGAAAACCGCTGACAATGATCATCTCCATGCAACCCAGTATAGCACACTCCCCGGCTCCGCTTCATAAATTTGCGGCATGCATTTCTCTATTTGTCGACAGAAGGAGGTGGTGCGCGTGAAAGTTTCTTTCGCTGACTGGATGAGCGCGGGCTTGCTTGTGGTAGCTATCTTGGAGTTCATCCGGAAGGCAGTGCGTGAGCACGGACGCAAGAAAAAAAGAAGGCCGCCTGACTGGTAATCAGACGGCTTTACACCTATTGGAGTAGCCGCCACACCAAAGCGGAAGCCCCTTGCGTCCATAGTATACCATGAATCCAATCGTAGTTGTCAAATCATTTTTTGTTGCTACAGCGTCTCTGTGAGGAGCACGCGCATGGCGGGGAAGGCGGCGCGGGCTTTTTCACAGGCCGACTGCGCCGCATCGCCGTCGCCATTTTCGAATAATGCGAACACCGTCGGGCCGCTGCCGCTCATTTGAATCTTTGTCGCGCCCGCCACGCCCTGTAGGGGCGGCATCCTGCCGCCCGTATCCGCGCAGATGTCCCGCATCGTGGCGAGCACGTCGGCGACGACGGGGTAGCGCGCGGCGGTGACGGGCTGCAGGTCGTTGTCGAATGCGTCGCCGCCCGCGTCCGCACCTGCGCGTTCGTCGTAGGCGGCGTAGATCTCCGCCGTCGGCACGGCGATGTCGGGCTTGACGAGCAGCACGGGGCTGCCCGGCGCCGGCACGCCGTCCGCGCCCGCGGCCAGCGGCGTCAGGCGCTCGCCGATGCCTTCGGCGAGCATCACGCTGTTTGCCGCTGCGCAGGCGTATACGCAGAAGGGGACGTCGGCGCCGAGGCCGGCGGCGAGGGACGCGAGCTCGGGCACGGATGCGCGTACGCCCCACAGGTCCGCGAGCGCGAGCAGCGTCGCCGCCGCGTCGGTGCTTCCACCCGCGAGGCCGGCGGCGGCGGGGATGCGTTTCACGAGGTCGATTTCGACCGTGCCCGCGAGGTGGGACGTGACGCTCTCGTACAACAGGTACGCCGCGCGCGAGGCAAGGTTGGTGCCGTCCACGGGCACGGACGGGTCGTCGCAGCGGATGCCGACGAAGAATCCGTCGGCGGGCGGGCGGCAGGATGCCGCCCCTACAGACGCGGATGTGGAAGTTGCCGCCGTTTTGGCCGTGGGCAGCCACCGTACACGGACTTCGTCACACAAAGAAATCGCCTGAAAAACAGACGAAATCTCGTGGTAGCCGTCCGCGCGCCGGCCCAGCACCTTCAGCGTCAGGTTGATTTTCGCCGGTGCCCGAAGCGCGCGCACGGTTATTTCTTTTTCCCCTTGCCTTTCGACGACTTGCGCCCGCCGCCGCCCGAGCCGCCGCCCTGCTGCCGCGCCCGCGCCGCCTTCTTCGCGGCTTCCGCGCGCGCCTTCTTCTCCGCCGCCTTCTTGCGCGCCGCCGCATACGCGCTCCCGCGCGCCAGGGCCGACGCCGGCCCCGTCACCTTGTGCGTCTTCTTCTTCGGCTTGTCCTTCTTGCCCCCGCCGAGCTGCGGCACCGCGCGGTCCTTCTCGGCCGGTTCCGCCGCCGGCATCTTGCCGCCGACTTTTTCCAGCTGCTTGCGGTTTTTCTCCTTCGCCTTCTCGATCAACACCTTCGCGTCGTCCACCGAGATACCGCGATCCTTCGCGATGCGGTACGGGTTGGCCTTCAGCAGCGCCGCCGCTTCCGCCTCCGCCTTCATCTTGCGCCAGTTCGTCAGGAACATGAACACGATCAGCCCCACCATCATCACGACCATGAGGATCATCGAGATGCGCGAGTTCGCCGTCATGTCCATCGTCGTGAACGTGATTTTCTCGTCCTCGCCGAGCGTCCCGCCTTGCAGCGACGAGAGCCCCGCCCCGATCGTCAGCGTATAATCCGTCTTCTGCGCGAGCTGCCCCGGCATGCCCTTGCTCGCCGCCTCCGGCGACGCGACGACGAGGATGTAGTTGTTTTCCTTGTCGCCCGGCACCACGGTCAGCGGCACCTTGTTCCCCTGGCTGTCCGCCAACGAAAAGCTGCTCGCGTTCCCGGGCCACACGCTCGCGTCCGTCACGTTGCCGTCGAAATGCAGCTTGATGCCGACGTTTTCGATGGGCACGTTTTTGATCTCCCCGTTCCTGTCCTCTTTCGGCGAAATCTCCGTGATCTTGAGCGACCCCCCGCTGCCGACCGCCGCGCTCGTCACTTCCGGCGCCGCCGACGCAAACGCCGCGCCCGCGCACAAAAGCGCGCAGAGCACCGCCGCGCCCGTCATCGCCAAAAGTCTTGAAAACCGATTTTTCAATAACTCATCCTCCGCATTCCCTGCTCTTTCGCTCGCGCAGTTCCCGAAAAAATCCCGACAGCAGCGCCGCGCATTCCTCTTCCAAAACGCCGGCCTCGTAGGCCACGCGATGGTTGAGCGACTCCGATTCCAAAATGTCCTTCACCGTTCCGCACGCGCCCGACTTGTCCGACGCACAGCCCGCGACGATCGCGTCGAGCCTTGCCAGCACCGCCGCGCCCGCGCACATCGCGCACGGCTCCGTCGTCACGAACATCGTGCACCCGATGAGCCATTTCGTCCCGAGCGCCCGCGCCGCATCCCGTATCGCGACCATCTCCGCGTGTGCCGTCGCATCGCCGTCCTCTTCGATGCGGTTGCGGCCACGGCCTACGACCGCGCCGTCCTTCACGACCGCCGCGCCCACCGGCACCTCGCCGCGGGCCGCCGCTTCGCGGGCCTCTTCCAAGGCAGCCGTCATCCATGCTTCTTTTTCGCGCAAATCAAACGGGCACACAGCCAATTATTCTATCACATTCTCATGCGCTGTAAAAGCCTCGCGCACCCGCATATAATGGAAGAGATACATCTGCGCGAATCCCGCGAGGTCGCCGAAGCGCTCCCGCGCGAACGCGTGCATCCCGTCCTCGTCCTCTTCGTAGAGGCCGTACAGCTGGTGCATCGCGCGCCGCACCCAGACGTCGATCGGGAAGCGCTCGAATTTGCGCATCGCGAACAGCAGCACGCAGTGCGCGACCTTCGGCCCGACGCCCGAGAGCGTCAGCAGGTAGTCCGCGATCTTGTCCGTGTCCGCCGTCTCGCCCGTCGCGAGGAACGCGCCGCCGTCGATGTTGACCTGGCGCGAGAGCTCCGCGAGGTAGCGCGCGCGGTAGCCGATCTTGCAGACGTCGATCTCCTCTTCGCGCCGCCGCGCGAGCGACGCGACCGTCGGAAACGCGTAGAGCTTGCGGCCCGAAAACGTCCCGACCTCATCCCCGAACGCCTCGCACAGCGCCTCGATGCAGCCGCGGATGCGCGGGATGTTGTTGTTTTGGGAAATCAGGAACGAGACGAGCGTCTCCCACGGCTCCTGGTGCAGGATGCGGATGCCGCCCGCGTGGAAGATCGCCTCTTCCATGACGGGGTCGCCGTCCGCGAGCGTCCGCTTGATGTGCGCGTAGTCGCGGTCGATGTCGAAATAGTCCCGCCAGAACTTCTCGCGCAGCGCCTCGCTCTTCGGCATGTAGTCGCTCCAGACCGTGAGCGTGTCCTCTTCATTGTTGTAAAATGCGTTGGCGAAGCAGCCCTGCACGACGGCCGTGTAGCTGCCGTTGGCCTCGCGCGTCCAGCGGAAGCTCTGCCCGCATTCAAACGTCTGCCGCGCGTCGAAATCGCGCAGGCCGCAAAACCGCACTTCCGTCACTTCGCGCGTCATCCCGCGTCCTCCCACACCAAGTCCGTGATGCGCACGTTTGCCGCGAGCACGTTCATCGAGGTCATGTCCTCGACGTTTTGCTTGGCCGCGTTTTGGAAGGTGCGCGCGACGCCGAGCAGCGTGTCGCCGGCGCGGCAGATGAGCTGCATGTCGAGGACGATGCCGTCGGGCCGCTTGCTCACGAAGACGGAGTCGACCGACTCCACGGCGCGGATCGGCCGCGCGGAGACCTCGACGATGTCGCGGATCGCCTTGTCGGAGATCGAAAATTTTCCGAAATAACTGAAGGTCGGCCGCACGACGGACCGCTCCGTCGCCGCGCCCCGACCCCGCTGCATATCGCGAAGCACGCGGATCGGATGCAGGAAGTACCCCGAGAAGGCGCGCTTCACCTCGAGCGTCGGCGCGGGGATGATGTGCTGGCCGAGCTCGTGCCGCCGGTAGCCCGCGATGCGGCGCTCGTCCGCCGTCGTGATGCTCTCGATGTCGATGCGCTCCTGCGGCGGCGGCAGCCCGAGCCGCTCCGCGATCTGCGCGACCATGCGGTCGCTCGTGCCCACGATGAGGAGCGCTTCCGGCCCTTCCTCGGCGATCTTCGCCGCGACCTCGCTCCGGTGCTCCTCGTCTGTGAACAGCGCCGTCTTGATTGCGCCGACCTTCGTCGCCTGCCGCTTCGCGGACCTGCCCGCGAGCACGGTGCCGTGCCCGATGAACAGCCCGTCGTCGATGATGTAGTCGATGCCGCGCTCCGTGCACAGCCCGATGGCCTGGAAGCTCTTCCCCGTCCCGCTTTTGCCGACCAAACTTGTGATTTTCATAAGATTTTCGTGTTTACACCTTGCGCCTGTTTTGCTATAATAACGTCTGGTGTTATTCTATCACAGCAGAAGGAGGTTTCAAATGGCCTACACAATCGACGACTCCTGCATCGCATGCGGCGCCTGCATGGCGGACTGTCCCGTGGACGCGATCAGTGAGGGGGACATCTACAAGATTGACGCGGACAAATGCATCGACTGCGGTGCCTGCGCATCCACTTGCCCCGTCGGCGCGCCGAAAGAAGCGTAGCATCCGGCCTTCACGGCAATAAAAATCCGGCCGCCTCGCGGCCGGTTTTTTATCGCATCGTTTGCCTTATTCGATCTTCGACTCGACGAATCTGACGATGTCGCCGACGTTCTGGAAGCCTTCGGCCGCCTCGTCGGGAATCTCGATGTCGAACTCTTCCTCGATGCCCATGATGATTTCGACCGCGTCGAGCGAATCCGCTTCGAGGTCCTTCATCAGGCTCGTCTCCGGCGAGATCTTGTCCTCTTCGACCTGGATCTTGTCCGCGATGATTTTCTTTACTTTTTCAAATACCATGATGCTCCTCCGTATTTCCAAATCCTATTGAATCACATGCCACATTATAGAGGAAAGAAAACGCGAATGCAAACGGAAAAAATGCGCCGCGTGTATGTATGTTATACTACAGTCCAGGAGGGAAACGATGTTTTTCGACATTTTGATCATTGTCATCATCGCGCTGTGCGCGGTTTTCGGCTTTCGGGCCGGGTTTCTGATTTCGCTGACGCGGCTCATCGGATGGGTCGGCGCGGTCGTCATCGCGTTTTTCTATCACAAGGACGTCGAGGTCTGGGTGCTTGAGCACACGGACTGGTTCGAAAAGCTGTCCGAGCGCATCCATACGATCTGCGACAATTTCGTCGCCCTGTACACGAACGACGTGACGGGCAACCTGCCTTCCGGCCTCTCGCAGGCCGCCTCGGGCGCGGGCAACACGCTCGCCGCAGAAATGGCCGTCAAGATCACGGACCACGCGTATACGATCCTCGTCTTCGTCGGCATCATCTTCGGCATCAAGATCGTGCTGTTCGTGGCGACCCTGCTCCTGTCGAAGAAATTCCACGGCGGGTTCCTCGGCTTCATCGACGGTTTCGTGGGGCTTCTGCTCGGACTGTTTTCGAGCATCGTCGCGATCCTTGTCGCGTTTGCGTTCATCATGCCGCTGTCCTACTCGTGGAACACAAACGCGTATATGTTCATTCAGGACCAGATG
>JAISTF010000202.1 GCA_031272745.1 Eubacteriales Family XIII. Incertae Sedis bacterium | reverse complement strand
CGCCGACCGCTGCGCTGTCGAGCGGCAGGAGCGTCCGCGCCGTCACATGCTGCGACAGCGTGCTGATGAACTCCGTGCTCACGAGCACCACCTCGTCGATCTCGCCCGCGTCGTATTTTTCGAGCACCGCCTTCGCGACCTCGCGCGTGTCCGCAAACGTCACCGCTTCCGGCGCGCCCGTCCACGAGGCGAGGATGTCGTAGCCGCGCTTCGCGAAGAAATCGCGCCCCTTGCTGCCGATGCACGCCAGCACGGGCTTCTCCGCCCGACCGGCCGCAATCCGCTCCGCCTCTTTGATGACGTTGGAATTGAACGAGCCCGCGAGGCCGCGGTTGCTCGTGACCAAAAGGATGCACGGCCTCTTCCCTTCGCTGTGCTCCGCCTTGTACTGATCCGGCACTTCGGAAATATGGCTGAGGACGTCCGCGATGCTGTTTGTGATCTCCTCGGAGATCTCGCGCGTCTTTTCAAACGTCGCCTTGGCACGGCGCAGTTTCGCCGCGGACACGAGCTTCATCGCGTTCGTGATGTGCTCGATGCTCGTGACGCTCTTGATGCGCCGCTTGATGTCTTGCATAGACGTGCCGGCCACTGCGTTATTCCTTCTCTTTCAAAAACTGCGCCTTGTACTCTTCGATGCCGGCCTTCAGCGCCGTCTCGCCGTCCTCCGACAAAGCCCCTGTCTCCAGGATTCCCTTGCCGACCTCGGGCCGCACGCTGTCCATATGCTCGTAGAAGCCCTTCTCGAAATCCGCGAGATCCGCGATCTCCATGTCGTCGAGGTACTTTCCGACCGCCGCGTAGAAGATCATCACCTGATGGTCGACGCGCACGGGGCTGTACTGCCGCTGCTTGATGACTTCCATGAGCACGCGCCCGTGGTCGAGTCTGGCCTTCGTCTCCTTGTCGATGTCCGACCCGAACTGCGAGAAGCTCGCGAGCTCGCGGTACTGCGCCAGCTCCAGCTTCACCGAGGAAGCCACCTTTTTCATCGCCTTGATCTGCGCGTTGCCGCCGACGCGCGACACCGAGATGCCCGCGTTCACGGCCGGCCGCTGCCCCGAGAAAAACAGGTCCGTCTCCAGGAAGATCTGCCCGTCCGTAATCGAGATGACGTTCGTCGGGATGTAGGCGGACACGTCGCCGGCCTGCGTTTCGATGATGGGCAGCGCCGTGATCGACCCGCCGCCCAGCTCGTCCGACAGCTTCGCCGCGCGCTCGAGCAGCCGCGAATGCAGATAGAAGATGTCGCCGGGATACGCCTCGCGGCCCGGCGGCCGGCGCAGCAGCAGCGACATCGCGCGGTACGCGACCGCATGCTTCGACAAATCGTCGTAGATGATCAACACATGCTTGCCGTCGTGCATGAATTCCTCGGCCATCGCGCAGCCCGCGTAGGGTGCGATGTATTGCAGAGGCGCGACGTCGCTCGCGGTCGCGGAGACGACGATCGTGTAATCCATCGCCCCCATGTCCTCGAAATGCTGCACCATCTGCGCGACCGTCGACTGCTTCTGCCCGATGGCCACATAGATGCAGATGACGTCCTCGCCCTTCTGGTTGAGGATCGTGTCGACGGCGATGGCGGTCTTGCCCGTCTGCCGGTCGCCGATGATGAGCTCGCGCTGGCCTTTGCCGATGGGAATCATCGAGTCGATGGCCTTGAGCCCCGTCTGGAGCGGCTGCGTGACGGACTTCCGCGCGAGCACGCCGGGCGCGATGCGCTCGACGGGCCGCGTTTTCTTCGTCTTGATGGCACCCTTGCCGTCGAGCGGCTGTCCGAGCGCGTTCACGACGCGCCCGATCAGCGCGTCCCCGACGGGCACCTCGACGACGCGGCCCGTCGGCTTCACGACGTCGCCCTCGCGGATGTGCCGGTCGCTGCCCATGATGACGACGCCGACGTTTTCCTCTTCGAGGTTCAGCGCCATGCCGTACGTCTCGCCCGGAAATTCGAGCAGCTCGCCCGACATGCAGTTTTCGAGCCCGAAGACGCGCGCGATGCCGTCGCCCACCTGGATGACGGATCCGAAATCCGTGATGGTGGTCTCTTTCTCATAATTCTTGATCTGCTCGCGTATGACGGAGCTGATTTCTTCCGGTTTCAGGTTCATGGTTTTTTTCCTCTATCCAAGCATCTTTTGCTTCATCCGTTCCAATCGGTTTTTCACGGAAAGATCCACGAGCTTCCCGTCTATGTACAGCACGACGCCGCCGATCAGGGTTCCGTCGATGCGGTTTTCGAGCCGCACCTTCTTGCCGACGGCCTTGCCCGCCTCCGTCTCAAACGCCGCGAGCCGCTGCCCCTCGATGGGCACCGCCGAGTACAGCACGCCCTTCGCAAGCCCTTCCGCCTCGTCGACGAGCGCCGCATAACGCCGCGCAATCGCGCTCCACGCGCCGATGCGGTGATGGTCGATGAGCACATACAGGAAATTCAATAACTCCTGTGACACGCGCCCGTCAAACACCGCCTTTGCCGCTTTCTTCTTGTCCGGCGCGTTCAGCGTCGGCACCGTGAAGATGCGCGGCAGCTCGGGGTATTCCTTGAACACGCCCGAAACGCCGTCCAGCTCCTCGCCGATCTCGGCGACCCGTCCGGCCTCTTTCGCCGCGTCGTACAGCGCCTGCCCGTAGGTATCCGCGACGGTCAGTGGGTCCATGTCTCCGCCCCGCTCTCCTTGAGGATGTCATCGACAAAGGCCAGCTGCTTCTTCTCGTCGAGCTCCTTCTCGAGGATGCGCTCGGCCGCGTAGATCGCGAGCATCGCCACCTGGTCTTTCATCGCCTCGGCCGCGTCCTTGCGCTCGCGCTCGATGTCGGCCTCGGCCTTCGCGAGGATGGCCGCCGCCTTTTCGTTTGCCTCGTCGACGATCTCGGCCGCGCGCGCGTCGGCTTTCGCCTTCGCTTCCTTCAGGATCTCGCGCCGCTCGAGCTCGATGTTTTCGAGCTTGGCGCCATAGTCGGCCAGATGCTTGTCCGCTTCCTGCTCCTTCGCCTCGGCGCTGTCAAACTGGTCCTGCACCTTCTGCGCGCGCGCTTCCATGAAGCCGTGTATCTTGTCGAAGAAAAATTTCTTGACGATGATATACAGCACGGCGAACGTGATGAGGATCATCACGAACGTCCAGTCGAAGCCGATGAGCGAAGTCGTGTAAATCGTCTCGCCGTTCTCGCCGACGCCGCTTTCGCTGACCTTCGCGCAGCCGCTGAGCAGGGGCGTCAGCACGACCAAGGACAAAAAGCCCAAAGCCGCGAAAGCGCGCCGCTTTCTCCGCAGGTTTCTTCCGTCTTTCTTCATTATTCTATGACAGCATTCCGACGAGCGGATTCACAAAGACGAGGATGATCGCGATGATGAGCGCGAAGATGACGCTCGTCTCCGTCATGGCGAGGCCGATGAACAGCGTCGTCGTGATGTCGCCCTTCGTCTCCGGCTGGCGGGCGATGCTCTCGAGCGCCTTGCTCGTCGCGATGCCCTGGCCGAGGCCGACGCCGATGCCGACGAGCATGGCGATGCCCGCGCCGAGCGCCGAGAGGCCGAGTACGAATGCTTCCGGTGTTACCTGTGACATGATGTTTCTCCCTTCATTTTCCTATAACGTTTCTATGCGTGATATAACCATTATTCATGCTCCCCGTGTACCGTGATGCCTCTCGAAATGAAGGACATCGTCAGCATACAGAAAACGAACGCTTGCAAAAACGGCTCGAACATGTCGAAGAACGCGTTCGGGAACAGCGGCACGACGGCTTGGAAGACCGGCACGCGCTCGCCGAAGGCGCCCAGCAGCGACTCGCTGACGAAGTGCATCAGATGGAAAAACAGGTCCATGATGATGACGCCCGCGAGGATGTTGCCGAAGATTCGGAACGACAGGCTGATCGGGAACGTGATTTCCTCGAGGATCTTCAGCGGCACCATGAACGGCAGCGGCTCCGCGAAATGCTTGATGTAGCCGAGGCCGCCCTTGCTGCGGATGGAGTTGATCTGGATCAGGAAAAACACGAGCACGCCCATCGCGAACGTGAAGTTCATGTCCGCGGTCGAGGCGCGGGACGGCTTCCCGTCGGCGCCGGGCAGCATGCCGAGCGCGTTGTTGATGAGCAGGAAGAAGAACAGCGTGCCGATGTACGGCGCGAACGCCTTGCAATGCGGGCCCATCGTGTTTTTCACGAAATTGTAGACGGTCTCGACGATGAGCTCGTTGACGATCTGCACGCCGCGCGGCACCTTCTCCATGCGCCGCGTCGAGAGCACGGCCCACAGGATCATGCAGATCGCGACGATGACGGCCCAGACGACGGTCTCCGTGATGTAGAAGCCGTTCGGGAAGAGGAAGATGACGCGGGGGCCGAGGTTCATTTCCATGACGGCGCAGCCTCCTTCTCCACTTCGACTTCGACGAGGCGGTAGACCGGAAAGCGGCGGTGCGTCAGATAGGCGCGCCCGCGCCGGTACAGCACCATGCGCGGCGTTTTTTCAAACCGCCTGCCGGAAGTTTCTTTCTTATAATAATGCTGCGTCTTTGGGGCTTTGCCGAGAAGGACGAGCAGTTTCGGGACGAGGAGCTGCTGGATGGGCAGCATGACGCGCGGAAGGAGCAGGCCGGCCGCCGCGCCGACGCCCGCCGCCGTGCCCGTCTTGAAGGCGATGTAGAGCGCGCCGCCGTAGAGCACGATGCGCAGGACGTAGCCGACGATCAGCGGGGCCTTGCGGCCCGAGCGCGCCGCGCCTTCGATCGTCGCCGCGAGCACATGCATCCCGACGAGCGCGACCGCCGTTCCGAGCGCGAGCCCGTACGGGAAAATCACGTTCAAACCGAGAAAAAACAGGGATGCTATCCAGAGAACCGCCGCTCCTGCGACACAATATTGCAGATTTTTTGTCTTAATTTTCGAAATTTTCTGCACGCTCCTTTTTTTTGATTTGTCGCCTATTGTATGCCTTTTCAATTGTCCCTGTCAAGGCCTATTATATACCATAAAAATTATTTGTGACGCGTCACAGGGATGGGTTGGCTGCTTTGTGGTATGATGGTCGGGAAGGAGACTTTGGAGATGATTGAAATCCGCGGGCTGAGAAAAAATTTCGGGGAGAAGCGGGCGCTGGACGGGTTGTCCTTGACCGTGCGCGAAGGCGTGGCTTTCGGGCTGCTTGGGCGCAACGGCGCGGGGAAGACCACGACCATCCGCATCCTCATGAACATCTTCCGCGAGGACGCGGGCGAGGTGCTCATCGACGGCGTGCCGGCCTGGAAGGAGCCGAAGCGCATCGGCTACCTGCCGGAGGAGCGCGGGCTGTACCCCAAGCGGACGATCCTCGAGCAGATGACCTACCTTGCGAAGCTGAAGGGCATCGAGCCGAAACGCGCGGAACAGGTCGCGAAGGACAAACTCGCAGAGATGGACGCGACCGAATACACAAACAGCAAATTGGACACGCTCTCGAAGGGCAACCAGCAAAAGATCCAGCTCGCGGTGGCGCTGCTCGGCGATCCGGAGATCGTGATCCTCGACGAGCCGTTTTCGGGCCTCGACCCGATCAACGCGCAGATCCTCAAGGACGCGGTGCGGCGGCAGGTCGACCTCGGCAAGACCGTGATCTTTTCGAGCCACCAGATGGCGCAGGTCGAGGAGTTTTGCGACGACATCGTGATCATCGACCGCGGGCGCGCCGTCATCGAGGGCAATCTCGCGGACATCAAAAAATCGTATCCGCGGAACAAGGTGCTGATCACGGCGGAAGGGGACGCCGCCGCTTTGAAGGCGGCGCTGGACGCGCAGCCCTATGTGAAGGAAGCCGTGCCGAAAGGCGACGGTTTTGCCGTGACGCTGGCGGACGCCGGCCAGCGGACACCGCTGCTGCGGACGCTGGACGAATCAGGCGTGCCGCTCGACGGCTTTTCGGTTTTGGAACCGACGCTGGAACAGATCTTCATCGAGAAGGCCGGCGAGCCCGACCCCGCGGACGCGGATGCGGGGGCTGCGGATGCGGCGCCGGAAGCGGCAGGGAAAAAGCGGCGCGGCCTGTTCGGAAGGAGGGCAAAGCCATGAAAAAGATCCTGACCGTCCTCGCGTTTGAGTACAAAGGCTTCACGGGCTCAAAGACCTTCCGCACCGTCACGATCATCCTCGCGGCGCTCCTGCTCATCGCGTGCTTCCTTCCGCAGATCATCGCGGGCTTCAAGAGCGTGGGCGTCGGCGCGGACATGCCGGAGCGCACGAAGGGCGTCGTGCTGCTCGGCGGAGACGCGGCGGCCGACCCGTCCGTCGCGGCCCTCTTCACGCCGGACGCGCTCGCGCAGGCGGCTGCCGGCGTCGCGTGGACGGACGGCGCAGGGGAAGGGCTCACGGAAGCGGACCTCAAGGCCCGCGTCGAGGACGACACGTACAACATCGCGCTCTACTACGAGGGCGGAACGGGCTTTGACTTCATCGCGAAGGGCAACAGCATGTTCAACTACTCCTACATCGACTTCCTCAGCGCGATCGTCAAGCAGGCCGCCCAGCAGGCGGCCATCGAGGGCCTGCCGCAGGACGCGCAGGAAGAGGCGGCCGAGATCGCCGCGATGGAAGCCGTGCCCAACGTCGTGGCCATCGGCGGCGACGCGGAGTCCAACTACTGGGTCGGCTACCTCATCATGATGCTGCTCTTCTACATGATCATGATGTACGGACAGTTCGTCAGCACGTCGGTCGTGACGGAAAAAACGAGCAAGGCGATGGAGCTCCTCATCACGGCCGCGCGGCCGATCGATCTCATGGTCGGCAAGGTCGTCGGCGTGGGGCTCGCGGGGCTGACGCAGTTTGCGGCGCTCGTATGCGCGGCGGCGGTCGGCATCGCGCTGAACATGCCGTACTGGAAGCGGTCGGGCTCGGTGTTTTACGACCTGTTCGCCTCGTCGAATCTGTCGGGCGGGCTCGTCGCGTTCCTGCTCGTGTTTTTCTTCCTCGGGTTTTTCCTGTACGCGTTTTTCCTCGCGGCGCTGTCCTCGACGGTCAGCCGCCAGGAAGAGGCCGCGACGATCATCACGCTGCCGATGCTGCTGCTGTCGGCGGCGCTCGGGCTCGGCTTCCTGACGCTG
Source organism: Eubacteriales Family XIII. Incertae Sedis bacterium (assembly GCA_031272745.1). Classification (GTDB taxonomy): domain Bacteria; phylum Bacillota; class Clostridia; order Peptostreptococcales; family Anaerovoracaceae; genus WRFF01. The sequence continues at coordinate 4,591 of JAISTF010000202.1, read as the reverse complement.
CTCGGCATCCTGCCGAAGGCGGTGGCCGCCGTGGTGTCCTATGTGCCTTTCTTCACGCCGTGGGTGATGATCAGCCGCTTCACGGTCGGCGACGCGACGCCGCTCGGCGCGGCCATCGGTGCGGTCGTGCTCGCGGCCGGCATGGCGCTCATCGCCTGGCTCGCGGCGAAGATCTACCGCGTCGGCGTGATGATGTACGGAACGCGGCCGTCGCTGAAGCAGATCTTCAAATTGCTGAAGCGGGCATAGCCAAGGGCGGAAGCAGCCGTGAATTTTCGAAGAACAGAATGGATCGCGGCCGCCGTCCTGCTGGCACTGTTTCTCCTGACGTTGATTCCTATTCTGGCCCTCGGGGTTTACGACCGGCCGAGTTCGGACGACTACGGCTACGGGAAGGCGGCGCACGACGCGCTGGTGGCCGGCGGGGGTTTTCCCGGCGCATGGAAAGCCGCCGTGGAGCAAGTCGCCTCCGTCTGGCTCAGCTGGCAAGGCTCTTTCTCGGGCATCCTTTTGATGGGCCTGCAACCGGCCGTCTTCTCGGACGCGGCGTATGCCATTACGCCGTTTGTGCTGCTGGCGTCGCTTTGCCTGTCGACTCTGTGGCTCGTCAAGGTCCTGATCCAAGACCTTCTCGGCGCAAAGCCCTGGCCACACGCCTTCCTCGTCGCGATCCCCATGCTCGCGCTGGCCGTCCAGTATCCCGTGTCCGCGGTTGAAGCTTTTTTCTGGTGGAACGGCGCCGTGTACTATACCTTCTTCTACAGCTTGATGCTCTGCTTCGTCGGACTCCAAATCCGGCTGTATCTATCCTGCGCCAGCCTTGACGCGCCGCATCCCCGCGCCCGTCTTTTCCTGCGGGTTTGCGGCACGGCGGCGTTGGGCCTGTTCCTCAGCGGAGGCAATTTTTGCACGGGCCTTCTGGCGGCGATCTTGACGCTCGGCATGACGGGTCTGTATTTCATACGCAGGAAGCCTTTGCGGGCGCGCGCCTGTGCCGTCGTGGTCTTCGCAATTTTTTTGGCGGGTTTTGCAGTCAACGTCAGCGCGCCCGGGAATGCCGTGCGACAGGCATATTTCCCGCGGCAAACGGTTCTCGACGCGGTCTCGGGCGCAGTTCGTTGGGCGTTGGGGGACATTCGGGATTTCACCAGCGTCCAAGCGATGGTCGCTATCCTCGCGTTGCTTCCCCTGTTTGCATTATTGGCGATGCGAAGCGGCTTCGCCTTTCGCTATCCGCTCCTTTTCTTTGCATTGTCGTTTTGCGTGTTCGCGGCGCAATACATCCCTTCCTTCTATGCGGGGATGGCCTATGGTCCGGATCGAATGCGCAACATCGAAGCCTACTCGTATTATTGGTTCCTTTTTCTGAACGCCTTCTATCTGATGGGCTGGGTCGTCCGCGTGACGAACCTGCGCGCTGAATCCGTCTACGCGCTCTTTGCCGACCGGCGGCGTTGGGCCGCCCCTTTTTTGGCGCTCGCATTGCTCTTCCTCGGCGTCGCCTACGTCTCTCGCGACGGAGCGACGTCCGTCCTCTGTCTGCACGATCTCGCGAGCGATCGCGCCGCCATCTATGCCGAAGAAGTGGACGCGGCCATCGCGTACGTCCGGGAGCACGAAGGCGAGAGGGTGGAACTTCAAAATCTGTCCGTGCGCCCGGAGTCCCTGTTTTTCAGCTACCCGACGGCGGACAGGAAAAACTACCTCAACACAGGGTTTGCGAAATATTATCATCTGAAATCCGTAGTGGTGCCGGGATCGGAAGAGTAAACCTACGCAACGCCGAGCAGGCTTTCGGCGCTGCGGAGCGGTTCGACGAGCTCCCAGCCTTTCGGGAACGCCTCGGAGACGGGCACGATGCGCGACAGGCTCATCGCCTGCGTGCCGACGCGCCGCCCGCCGGCGAAATCGACCACGCTGCCGAACGGCCCCAGGATCGGCGCCTCCGTCAACGCGGCCATGTACGATTCCCACGTAACCTCGCGCCCTTCGAGCCGCCGCAGCCCCTCGGTGAACGTGTGGGCCGCGACCCATCCGGCCATCGCGTAGGTGTTTTCCGAATAATCCTCACCGGTCGGCGTTTCCTTCGCAATCCATTCCAGATATTCCGCGTACGCCGGCGCCGTCTGTTCGCTCGTATAGTCGATCCAGCCGGATGCGTAGATTTCGAATTTGTCGCGGATGAGCGGTTCGAGCGTCTTGCTCGTCGCGGTGGAAGCGTTGACATAGGACGTGAGGCAGGGCTTGTGCAGCTCCTGCGCCACGAGTCCGGAGACGATCGCCGGCAGCGTCAATTGCATCGATGCAAGGATGATGACGTCGGGATCCGCGTCTTTGATTTCCAGCACCGCCTGCGCCACGTCGGTCGTGCCGGTCGCGATCTGCTTTTCGACGTATTCCAGCCCTTCGATGCGCTCGATCTCTTCAACGACGCCGAGCTCGAGGTCCATGCCGAAGTCGTCGTTTGTGTAGAGTATGGCGATCTTTTTCGCGCCGAACCGCGCCGACGCGTACGCGGCCATGAGGCCGCCTTCCGTGTGGTAGAGAGGCTGCACGGGGAAGAGGTTGTAGCCGGTCGCGTTGTCCTTTGCTTCTTCCGTGTAGAGGCGGCCCGTGCCGGAAGCAAAATAGACGGCGGGGATGCCGTACTGCTTGAGCGTCTCGGCGGTGGCCGTGACGACCGGCGTGCCGAACTGCCCGACGATCGCGAAGACCTGCCGGTCCTCGACGAATTCCTTCAGCGCGGCGGCGCTTTTGTCCGCATCAAATTCGTCGTCGATATGCTGGAACCGAATGCGCTTGCCGTCGATGCCGTCGGCGGCGTTGACCTTGTCGAAATAGGCGCGGATGCCCGCGTTGAACGGCGCGCCGACGGGCGCGTACAACCCCGTGGTCGCCGCGCTGTTGGCGACGATGATGTCGTGCTCCTGGACGCCCTGCACGTAGCCGGGCTCCGAGCCGTACGCCACCGCCGCCGCCGCTTCGGGCGACGAGCTGCCGACGGACGAAGCCGCCGCGGAACCGCTCGCGCCGGACGCGGACGAAGACGCGCCGCTCTGCCCCGCCGGCGTACACGACGGGAGCGCGAGCAGGGCGCACAGGGTTATTGTAAGAAACAAAATCGCAAGCCTACGTTTCATGCCTTGTATTTTACCATGCTCCGCGCGCAAAAAAATTTAGTTTTTCTTTGGGCGGGCTTTATTGTTTCGAAACGCGGCGCGGTGGTACAGTCAAGAAAAAGCATACCTTCCTATACCCTACTCCTCTTTGATAGACGGCCCTCGGCGTTTCTCGCCGGGGGCCGCGTCCTACCCGGCGAGCCACGTCTCCCAGGCGGGCAGCGCGCGGCGGGCCTGGGCGTAGCCTTTTTCGTACGCGGCCCGAAGCGCGACGAGGTCCGTCGTCGTGTTTTTCACGGACATCTCCTCGGGACAAAACACCGTCGCGCGGCCTTCGCGCTCGAGCGCGTCGATCTCGTCCAAGATGGCGTTGTAGCGCTTCCATCTTTCAAGCATCCGCTCGGCGACGCGCGGCCGCCCGGCGAACAGCGCGCGTGTGAGGGCGGGGTGGCGGTCGGGGCTCTTGCGGTAGCCGCGCGGCTGGGTGCGGACGATGAAGAAGCGTTCGTAGCCGTCGCGCTTCGCCTGCGCGAGCGGGATGCCCCAGCTGTCGCCGAGGCCGCCGTCGTAGTAGGTCCTTCCGTCGAGCTGCACGGGCGGCATGAAAAACGGCATCGTCGAGCTCGCGCGCACGCGCCGCATGAGGTCGAGCAGCGTCGGCATGTCGGAAGATGTGAAATAGGCCGTCTCGCCGGTTTCGTAACAATATGCCTCAATGTGCGCCCGCGCTTTGTTATTGGAAAAAGTCGTGAAGTCGTAGGGCAGCAGGCCGCCGGGCAGGCAGGCTTCCTCGTAGATGTAGTGCGCGTTGAAGTAGCCTTTGCCGCGCAGGAGCAGGCCCCAGCCGGACGTGCCGGGCGTGGCCATGAAGTCGGTGAACGAGGCGCGCGCGCGCCAAATGTCGCGCGAGAGGTAATTGACGGTGTGCGACGAGCCGGCCGAAATGCCGTAGACGTCGGAGAAGTGCAGGCCGGCCTCGAGCAACGTGACGAGCGCGCCGGCCGTATAGCTTGCGCGCATCCCGCCGCCCTCGAAAATCAGCGCCGCGTCCGTGATGTTGGGTGCGAGGTCGTGTTGCACGGGCGCGATCATGCTTTCCGCTTTCGCGAACCGAGCGAGAACAGGACGCCCGCGACGCACAGGGCGGCGAAGACGATGAAGGAAATGTGCATGTCCCGCACGATGGTTTCCTTGGGGACGTCGGTGATCTGGGCGCTGCCCATGACGAGGTTGGCGATGATCGTGATGAGCGCCATGCCGATGACCTGGCCGAGCGAGCGCGAGGTGGACTGGACGGAGCTGGCGATGCCGAGATCCTGTGGGCCGACGCTGGACATGATGGTGTGGGTGTTGGGCGAGGAAAAAAGGCCGAAGCCGAAACCGACGATGACGAGGCAGAGAAGAACATACCAGAGCGGCGTTTCCAAGCCGAGACAGGTGAACAGAACGAGCGACGCCGCGCAAATGCCCAT
>JAISTF010000187.1 GCA_031272745.1 Eubacteriales Family XIII. Incertae Sedis bacterium | reverse complement strand
GAAGGGCAAGTGGCTGCCGCTGCTCGTGCTGGGCCGGCCGCATCCGGGCGCGCCCGGCAAGCTGCGCGTGTCGCTGCGCGAGACGGACCCGGCGCAGTCGGAGGTCTTCCAGCCGTACCATCCGTACAACAACCCGCTGCCGCTCTCGCCCGGCGAGATCGTCCCGGTGGACATCGAGATCTGGCCGCAGAGCAAGATCTTCCACGCGGGCGAGCAGATCCGCGTGGAGGTGATGGGGCATTACGAGCGCATCGACTGGTTTGAGCCGTTCGCGTGGGAGACGAAAAACAGGGGGCATCATGTGATCCACACGGGCGGTGCGTACGACTCGTACCTGCAGGTGCCGGTCATCCCGCCGAAATATGTCGCGGGAGGGAAGGTGTATCGGTAGCGTAGCGAAGCAATCCAAACCAAAGGGCGTCCCCCTCTTGCGGGGACGCCCTTCCTGTTGCGATGAACGCTGCCGCCGGCCGCCGGCTACGCCGCCGCCATGAGCATCAGGCCGCCGATGATCGAGCCGATGAGGCAAGGGATCAGCGCGCCGAGGAACATGATCTTGTACGCCTTGGCGAACGACACGCGGGCGAGCGCGACGATCAGCACGATGACGCCGTCGTAGGGCAGCAGGCAGAAGACCGTCGAACCCATGGTCGCCGCGCGGCCGGCGAGCCCCGCGACATCGGGCGACGCGCCCGTCGCGGTCAGCACGCCGACCACGATCGGCGCGATGATCATCATCGTCGCCGGCGGGGAGGCCGTGACCGCCACGAGGATATAGCCTGTGATCAAAGCGAAGAGCACAACGTGGATGGGCGCGCTCGCAAGGCCGCCTACGAGAGCACCGAACACCGAGGTCGCCATGATGACCGCGGCGAGCATGCCCGGCGTGATGACCTGCATCAGCGCGACCGGATAATTGAGCGCGCCGTCGTTGAGCGTCGTGACGAGGCCGCGCCCGAAGTCGATCGCCTTGGGCATGCCCTGCTCGCGGGACGGGATGAAGCGGAACATGAGCAGGATCGACACGATGATGCCCGCGCCGAGCGCGTACATGATGTTGAGGTCGAGCACCGCGTACAGCACGAAGACGACGATGAGCGGGATGATGGAGACGACGAAATGCGGGCGCGGGCGGTCGACGATGCCGACCTGCTCAAAATGTCCCTCGTCCCAGACCTCGCCCTTGGCCATCGCCTTGAGGCAGAGCTTGTAGGTAATGATCACCTGCAGGATGAGCGCGATGGCGGTGCCGACCCAGCCGATGGCGCCGACCGTGTTGGACATCGGCATGCCCTCCTGCGCAAAGGCCGCCTGCATCATGATGTTGTTGATCTGCGGCACTCCGGCCGATCCCATGATGGCGCCGCCCGACAGCAGCATGGCCGGCAGGAAGACACGCGGGATGTTTGCGTTGCGCGCGATGACGACCGTGATCGGCAGGCAGGTAAACGCGAGGATGTAGGCGTCGAGGCCGCCAAACATGCAGATCAGGTAGACGATCATGATCGTGATGAAGGAGAACAGGACCTTCTGGTTCCCCTCCCTCTTGCCAATCAGGACGTGAATGAGCCCCACCGCGATGGACATCGCCGCGCCGCTGTCGTTGTAGAGCTTTCCCATGATCGCGCCGAGCGCGATGACGAAGAACAGCGACGCGATCTGGCTCGTCGCGCCGCCGAGGAAGATCTCCGTCATCGCCGATGTGAAGTCCAGCCCGTTCGTGAGCGCCACGATGGCCGCGCAGCCGATCGCGACCCACAGGATAGACCAGCCCCGATAGGTGAGCTAAATGAACAAAAACATTGCGATAACGATTCCGACAACTCCTAATGCCATTTTGTTTCCTCCTCCCTACCCTGCCAACCCTGTGGCAAGGACCCAAGTGATAAAAATATAGATGATGCCGCTAAGCAATACCGATCGCAGCCAGATACGCCGTCCGCGTCGCCTGGTCGAGCTTCGCCGCCCCGAGCGCGTCGCCGACCAAGGTGACGGGGATGCCCGCCGCCTCCGCCGCGGCAGCCAAACCCTCCATCGGCGCGGGCTTCATGCCAAGCGCGTAGAGGATGGTGTCGGCGGCCAGAACCTGCTCCGCGCCGTCCGGCCCCTGGACGCGCGCCGCGCCGGGCTCGATGCCGAGGCATTTCGTGTCCGTCAGGAGCGACACCTTTTCCTTGTCCAGCTCCAGCAGCAGCGCCTCGCGGTACATGCCGAAGGACTCGCTGGCGATGCGGGGAAGCATCTCGACGACCGTCACCTCGTGCCCGGTCTTCGCGAGGAAGAGCGCCTCCTCCGCGCCGACCAAGCCGCCGCCGATGACGACGACCTTCTTCCCGGGTACGCAGCTCCCGTCGTAGACGGCGAGCGCCTGCACGGCGTTTTCGATGCCCGGGATCGGCGCCTGCGCCGGCAGGGAGCCGGTCGCGAGGATGACATGCCCCGGGGCGACCTCCCGGATCAGCTCCGGCGTCACTTCCGTGTTCAGCCGGACCTCGATGTCCCGCCGGAGCACGTCCGCCACCATCGCGTCCTTGAAGCTCTTCACGTCCGGCTTGTCGATGTCCACGTCCGCGAAATACAGGAGCCCGCCGAGCTTGCCCGCCTTCTCGCACAGGATTACCTCATGCCCGCGCTCGCTCGCCGTGATGGCGGCCTGCAGCCCGGCCGGGCCGCCGCCCACGATCAGCACTCGCTTCCTCTCGGCCGCGTCCGCCATCTCATAGGGGTCGAACGTCAGCGTGGAGAGCGGGTTGATCGCGCACTGGCCCACGACCTGCGCGAGCTCCGTGTTTGGGATCGGGATGTCCTTGTACTTCTCCTCGGGCGAGCCCGGGAAGCATTTGAAGCAGCGCATGCACCGGCGGATGTACGCCTCCTCGCCGGCCTTCGCCTTGTTGACGAACTCCGGGTCCGACAGGCTCTGCCGCCCGAGCACGATATAGTCCGCCTCGCCCTTTTCGAGGATCTCCTCGGCGAGCTCCGGCGAGTTGATGCCGCCGACCACGCCGATCGGGAGGCTCGTATACTGCTTGACGACCTTGGCAAGCCTGCGGTTGTCGCCGTGCGGGATGAACATCGAGGGGAACTGGCCCGTGATCACCGGGTCGTAGTAGTGCCCCGTGCTGATATGCGCGAGGTCGATGATGCCCTCGCACAGATGCAGGAACTGCCCGGTCTCCTCCGGTGTGATGCCGCCGTTGCCGAAGCCGTCCTCCCCGCTGATGCGCAGCTCGATCAGGAACTCCGGCCCCATCGCCTCCCGGATCGCCTTGAGGATCGCGAGCGGGTAGCGCGCCCGGTTCTCGAAGCTCCCGCCGTACTGGTCCGTGCGCTTGTTGATCACGGAAGAGAGGAACTGCGAGAAGAGGAAGCCGTGCCCCCCGTGCACGACCACGCCGTCGTACCCGCATTTCTCCGCAAACTTCGACACCGTGACGAAATCCCCGATGATGCGCGCCATGTCGTCCTCGGTCATCGCGCGGACGTGCGTCCCGTTGTCGTGGACCTCGTTGTTGGGCCCGATGGACTCCTCCTCCGGCGAAAACGGGATCTTCTCCTTGCCGCCGTGCATCACTTCCTGCAGCGCGATCGCGCCGTGCTTGTGGATGCGCTTCGGATACTCGCTGACCCGCTCCAACGTGTAGTCGTCCGGGTTTGCGAAGTCCACGGGCGGAAACGGCACGCGGATCGCGTCCTTGAAATTGACGTCCAGCTCCCCGACGCAGACGATCGCGTCCCCCCCGCGCGCCGGCGCCTCCAGCTTGCGGAACGACTTCTCGCCGGTCTCGGGGATTTTCGCGACCAGCGTGAACGCCATCGGCGCGCTCACAACGCGGTTGCGCATCGTGTATCGCTCGTTGAGCTTCAACGGCTCCAGCAGCTTCTCGAATTTTCCCATGCCCTTCGTCCTCCCTTGCGTATTTCGGCGCTTCCCTCGATCTTCAACCATGAAGCTCACGGTTGCGCCTGCTTCCGCAAACCGCCTTCATCGTAACAACGCCGCTGTTTCCGGGCAATGTGCAAGTTGTTTCAATCTTGCCCGATTGCGCGGGGTTTTTTGTGCGCTTTGTTGACCATGCCCCGCGCAGCCCAGTCCCCTCGCCCTATTTCTTCCCGTAGCTGCGCGCCGTCTCGAACATCGCCTCCACGTTTTCGCGCTTCACGTCCTCCAGCGGGTGGCTGACGCCGATGATGAGCCCGCCGCCCGCCGCCGCGTCGTCGATGAGCTTCTTCACCTCGTCCACGGTCTGCTCGCGCGTGCCGCGCGCGAGCGTGTGCCATTTCACGCCGCCGTAGAGGCAGCAGAGGTCGCCGAACTGACCCGCTCCCCAAAGTGTGTCCACTTGGCATGTTAGTCCGTTAGCCAAAAAATCCGTCTCTAGCCGCCTGATTTCGAGCGTATTCCGCCGGCGTCAGGTATGTTAAAGAACTATGCG
>JAISTF010000171.1 GCA_031272745.1 Eubacteriales Family XIII. Incertae Sedis bacterium | reverse complement strand
AATCTTGGAAATTCCATAGGCATTGCGCTTATCACCATTATCACCAATGCAAACATCGGCCATACGCCGATCGATGAAGTGCGCACGGATGTCTTTATGAAAAATATGCATATCGTCTTCATTGTCTTTTCGGCGATCTGCGCGTGCGGAATCTTCATCTCGTTGCAGCGCAAGCCGAAAGCGGTGGACGGGAAGCCCGGTGTGATAGAATGAAAAGCGCAGAAAACAACAGTGAAGAAACGGACAGGGAGGCATCCATGAGAGCGGTGATCACGGTTATTGGAAAGGATATGGTCGGCATCCTCGCGAAGGTCGCGACGGCCTGCGCGGACGCCAACGCGAACGTGCTCGAGGTCACGCAGTCGGTGCTCGAGGAATATTTCGCGATGATCATGCTCGTGGACATCACGAAGATGACGCCGGACCTCGCGGGCCTGACGGCGGCCATCGAGGGCGCGGTGCCGGACATGAAAGTCCACGTCATGCACGAGGACATCTTCAACTCGATGCACAGGATTTGAGCCATGCTGAATACGACAGACATTTTGGAAACAATAACGATGATCCGCGATGAGCATCTCGACATCCGGACCGTGACGATGGGCGTGTCGCTGTTGGACTGCTTGGACGCGGACGCGGCGCGCTCGTGCGAAAAAATCTATGAGAAGATCACACGGCGGGCGGAGCGGCTCGTGCCGGTGTGCGACGCGATTGAGACGAAATACGGCATCCCGATCATCAACAAGCGCATCTCCGTGACGCCGGTGGCGTTCGCGGTCGGCGCGTCGGGCGGGGATCCCGTGGCGTTTGCGCGGACGCTGGACCGCGCGGCGGCGGCGGTCGGGGTCAATTTCATCGGCGGGTTTTCCGCGTTGGTGCAGAAGGGATTCGCGGCGGGCGATTTGGCTTTGATTGAGGCGATTCCCGAGGCGCTGGCCGTGACGGAGCGCGTCTGCTCGTCGGTCAACGTCGGCTCGACGAAGGCGGGCATCCATATGGACGCGGTGCGCATGATGGGCGAGGCAATCGTGCGGACGGCGGAGTTGACGGCCGACCGGCAGTGCATCGGCGCGGCGAAGCTCGTCGTGTTTTGCAACGCGGCCGAGGACAACCCGTTCATGGCGGGCGCGTTCCACGGCGTGGGCGAGCCGGACTGCGTGATCAACGTCGGCGTGTCGGGGCCGGGCGCGGTGCGCGCGGCGGTCGAGCAGGCGCCGAAGGACGCGGATTTGTCGGAGATCGCGGAGATCATCAAAAAGACGGCGTTCAAGGTGACGCGCATGGGGCAGCTCGTCGGCGCGGAGGCGGCGGGGCTGCTCGGGGTGCCGTTCGGCATCGTGGATCTGTCTCTCGCGCCGACGCCGGCGATCGGCGATTCGGTGGCCTATATATTGGAAGAGATCGGTCTCGCGCAGACGGGCGCCTGCGGGACGACGGCGGCGCTCGCGATGCTCAACGACGCGGTAAAAAAGGGCGGCGTCATGGCGTCCTCATCGGTCGGCGGATTGTCGGGCGCGTTCATTCCGGTGTCCGAGGACGCGGGCATGATCGCAGCGGCGACGTCGGGGGCGCTGACCATCGAAAAGCTCGAAGCGATGACGGCGGTCTGCTCGGTCGGCCTCGATATGATCATCCTGCCGGGCGATACGCCGCCGGCGGTGATCTCCGCGTTGATTGCGGACGAAGCGGCCATCGGGATGGTGAATTCCAAGACGACGGCCGTACGCGTGATTCCCGCGATCGGCAAGAAGGTCGGTGACGTGCTCGAGTTCGGCGGGCTGCTCGGCAGCGGGCCCGTGATGAAGATCAGCACGATCGACCCGTCGGTGTTCGTGGCGCGCGGGGGGCGGATTCCCGCGCCGATACAGAGTTTGAAAAATTGACGGTACAAATCGGAAACGATTGGGATACGCTGCTTGCGGGTGAGTTCGACAAGGATTACTATCAGTCTTTGCGGCGGTTTCTCGTGACGGAGTACCGGACGCATACCGTCTATCCGGATATGCACGACATCTTCAATGCCTTGAAGCACACGGCCTGCGCGGACGTGCGCGCCGTGATCCTCGGGCAGGATCCCTACCACGGGCCCGGCCAGGCGCACGGGCTGTGCTTCTCTGTGCGTGAGGGCGTGCCGCCGCCGCCGTCCTTGGTCAACATTTTCAAGGAGATCCATGATGAGCTCGGCGTGCCCGAGCCGCGGACCGGCGACCTCACGCCGTGGACGCGGCAGGGCGTCCTGCTCCTCAACACGGTGCTGACGGTTCGCGCGGGCGATGCCGGCTCGCACCGCGGCTGCGGTTGGGAGACGCTGACCGACCGCGTCATACAGCTGCTGAACGAACGGCAGGAGCCGATGGTATTTTTGCTTTGGGGGGCAAACGCGATTTCGAAGCGGCCGCTCATCGACGAGGCGCGTCACCTCGCGCTCACGTCGCCGCACCCGAGCCCGCTCTCGGCCTATCGCGGCTTTTTCGGCAACGGGCATTTTCGCGCGGCGAATGAGTTTTTGCAGGCGCACGGGCAGGCACCGATCGATTGGAGTCTGGGATGAGGACGAGGCGGTTTCTGGGTTGGAATCACGGGGCCGCGTTTGCGGCGGTGCCTGTGTTGGCGCTCGCAGCGGTGCTGGCGTTGGTCGGGTGCGGCGGGGCGGGGGCGCCGGACGGGAGTTCCGCCTCGGCGGGAAGCTCCGCGACGGCAGGAGATTCCGCGCCCGTCGCCACCGAGCCGCCTGCGCCCGTCGCCATCCTCTTCATCGGGGATTCCATCACGCACGGGTCGCTCGGCCAAAAGGATGCGGACACGCCGCCGGGGCTGGCGGACCCCGCCGCGCCCGCGCAGGTGGCGGCGCTCCTCACGGAACAGGGAGACAGCCGGACGTACACCGCGATCAACCGCGGCGCGGACGGCTCGACGACGATGAGCTGGACGGACGAGGCGCAGGGGCTTCTTGCGGGCGCGATCGACGCGGCAAAAGCCGAGGGCGCGACGGTCGCGCACATCATGCTCGGGGCGAACGACGCGCGGAAATATTTCAGCGGTGCCACCGTCGAGTCCGGCGACTATTCCGCCGCGGCCGTCGCGATTCCGAAAGAGGAATACAAAAACAATATGCGCGCCATCATCGACCGGCTGCGTAACGATGCGGGCATCGAGACGGTAATCCTCAGCAACACGATCTACCGCGAAATCGCGCCCGAGGTGCGCCTCGACCCGACGTACACATCCGAAGACCAGGCGGCCGCGCTCCAGGCGTCCGTGCTCGAAGCGATGCGCGGCTACGACGAAGCGGTCTCGGAGCTCGTGGCCGAATACGGCGGCGCTGTGCGTCAGGGCGACACGCAGGCGTTTGCGTTATTCGAACAAAACAAAGGCGCGTGGCTCAATCCCTTCGACATGGTACATCCGACGGAAGAAGGCTACCGCGAACTCGCCGCCCTCTGGGCCGCCGCCATCCAAGGGGCGATGTGACCCATTCGGCGGCGTGGCCCGGCACTGCGGCGGGCTTTAGAGAAATTTAATATTTATTTGTTTCCCATGAGCCTGTACATCTGTTACAATCGAATCACAGGATATTCCATAACGGCGATTCGTGATTTTGACAAAGGGGGTAAGCGATGTCGAGGAAAGAAGCGATGGACGGCAACACGGCCGCGGCGTATGTGAGCTACGCGTTCACGGAGGTGGCGGGGATCTTCCCGATCACGCCGAGCTCGCCGATGGCGGAGTACGTCGACGACTGGGCGGCGCAGGGGCGGACGAACCTGTTCGGGCGGCCGGTGCGCGTCGTCGAGATGCAGAGCGAGGGCGGCGCGGCGGGCGCGGTGCACGGCTCGCTGCAGGCGGGCGCGCTGACGACGACGTACACGGCGTCGCAGGGGCTGCTGCTCATGATTCCGAACATGTACAAGATCGCGGGCGAGTTCCTGCCCGGCGTGTTCCACGTCTCGGCGCGGACGCTGTCGGCGCACGCGCTGTCGATCTTCGGGGACCACAGCGACGTGATGGGCTGCCGCATGACGGGCTTCGCGCTGCTCGCGGCGAGCTCGCCGCAGGAGGTCATGGACCTCGGGGCCGTCGCGCATCTCGCGGCAATCCGCGCGCGCGTGCCGTTCCTGCATTTCTTCGACGGGTTCCGCACGTCGCACGAGATCCAGAAGATCGACGTGCTCGACTACGAGGATCTGCGGCCGCTCGTGGACTGGGAGGCGGTCGAGGCGTTCCGCGCGCGGTCGCTGAACCCGGCGCACCCCTGCACGCGCGGCACGACCGTGAACCCGGACGTGTTCTTCCAGACGCGCGAGGCGGGCGACGGGTACATCCAAAACGTGCCGGCCGTCGTCGAGGAGTATATGCAGGAGATCGGGCGGCTGACCGGCCGCGACTACCGGCTCTTTGAATATTACGGCGCGCCGGATGCCGAGCGCGTCGTCGTGTCGATGTGTTCGGTCAGCGAGGCCGTGAAGGAGACGGTGGACAAGCTCCGCGCGGCGGGCGAGAAGGTCGGCATGGTGAACGTCCATCTGTACCGGCCGTTTTCGGCGGCGCATTTTCTGGCGGCGCTGCCGGAGAGCGTCCGCGCCGTGGCGACGCTCGACCGCACGAAGGAGCCCGGGGGGCTCGGGGAGCCGTTGTATCAGGATGTGGTGACAGTTTTTCGTGGTGTTGACGATGCCCCCGCCATCATCGGGGGGCGGTATGGGCTGTCGTCGAAGGACACGACGCCGGACCAGATCGCGGCCGTCTTCGCCGAGCTCGCGAAGAGGGCGCCGAAAAACGGTTTCACGATCGGCATCGACGACGACGTCTACGGCACGTCGCTCGCGCCCGCGGCCGGCTTTGACGTCACGGACGCGGATACGAAGGCGTACAAGATCTGGGGCCTCGGCTCGGACGGCACGGTCGGCGCCAACAAGAACTCCGTGAAGATCATCGGCGCGAACACGGACTTCTACACCCAATGCTATTTCGTCTATGATTCAAAGAAATCCGGCGGCCTCACGCAGTCCCACCTGCGCGTGAGCCCGCGCCCGATTCGCGCGACGTACCTCGTCGGCGCGGCCGACCTCGTCGCCTGCCACAACCCGTCGTACGTGGACAAATACGACCTCGTGCGCGACCTCAAACCCGGAGGCATTTTCCTCTTGAATTGTTCATGGAATAACATAGAGGCTCTTGATGCCGCCCTGCCTGCCGCGATGAAGCGATCGCTGGCGGAGAAGGACGCGCAGCTGTATGTCATCGATGCGATCGGGATCGCCCGCGGGCTTGGGCTCGGGGGGCGGACAAACACCGTGCTGCAGGCGGCGTTTTTCAAGCTGACGGGAATCATCGATTTGGATCTCGCGGTGAAGGAGATGAAGGCCGCGATTCACAAGACGTATTTCGTGAAGCGCGGACAGGAGGTCGTCGACCGCAACAACGCGGCGGTGGATCGGGGGCTCGAGGGGCTTGTGAAGATCGAGACACCGGCGGCGTGGAAGATGATCGCGGATGGTGCCCCGACGACGGCGGGGGTGCCGGATTTTGTGCGGGATGTCGTGGTGCCGATGAACCGGCAGGAGGGGGACGCGATCCCGGTGTCGGTCTTGAAGAAGTACAGGTGCGAGGACGGCAGCTGGCCGCACGGCACGACGAAGTACGAGAAGCGCGGCGTGGCCGTCGACGTGCCCGAGTGGCAGATCGAAAACTGCATCCAGTGCAACCGCTGCTCGCTCGTCTGCCCGCACGCCGCCATCCGGCCCGCGCTGCTCGATGGCGGCGAGCGGGCCGCCGCGCCGGATGGGTTCGAGACGAAGAAAGCCACGGGCGGCGGGCTGGATGCCTACGCCTTCCGCGTGCAGGTCTCGCCGTACGACTGCACGGGCTGCGGCAGCTGCGCGGAGCAATGCCCCGCGAAGACGAAGGCGCTCGTCATGAAGCCGCTCGCCTCGCAGCTGCCCCAGGCGGAAAACTGGGACTGGTTCTACGAC
>JAISTF010000160.1 GCA_031272745.1 Eubacteriales Family XIII. Incertae Sedis bacterium | reverse complement strand
GATTCATATATTTCCACTTGCAGACGCATAAAATCTTCCGAGAACCATCTCGACGTTGAGGCTGTTTTATCATATAATAATAGGGCTTGCCCCCGTAGCTCAGGGGATAGAGCAATGGTTTCCTAAACCATGTGCCACTGGTTCGATTCCAGTCGGGGGTGCCAACGAAGCTCGCAATTCCAACGGATTGCGGGCTTTTTGTATCGGCGGAAATATTCCAGTCGCTTGCTTGTCCGTTCCCGATAATAGTATTATACACGAAAATCACACCTCTTTCCTGTTCTCTCAAAAATATTTTCCTCAATAACAGAAAACCCGTTGAAATTTCAACGGGTTTTCAATGGTGGATCTTAGGGGGCTCGAACCCCTGACCTTCGCGCTGCCAGCGCGACGCTCTCCCAGCTGAGCTAAAGACCCTTGTTGCGTGTTGCGTGTTGCGTGTTGCGTGTCGCTTGCCGCTTGCCGCAAACCACACCCTCTATGATACCACACAAAACGCCCCCTGAGAAGGGGGACGCTTTGCTTTCTAAAAAGAAATATGAGAGAGGAGGATGGTGGGGGCGTTCATAGCCCCCTGGTGTTACTCTTCGAAAAGAGGCGTCGAGAGGTAGCGCTCGCCCGTGTCCGGCAGGATGACGACGATGGTCTTGCCCGCGTTTTCGGGGCGGTTCGCCAGTTGGGTGGCGGCAAACAGGGCCGCGCCCGACGAGATGCCTACCAAGAGCCCTTCGGATTTGGCGACGGCCTTGCCCGTGGCGAAGGCGTCGTCGTTCGAGACCGTGATGATCTCGTCGTAGATGTCCGTGTTGAGCGTGTCCGGCACGAAGCCCGCGCCGATGCCCTGGATCTTGTGGGGGCCCGCCGTGCCCTGCGAGAGGACCGGCGAGGCCGAAGGCTCCACGGCGACCGCCACGAGCTTCGGGTTCTTGGACTTCAGGAACTCGCCCGCGCCCGTCAGCGTGCCGCCGGTGCCGACGCCGGAGACGAAGATGTCGACTTTGCCGTCCGTGTCGTCCCAGATCTCCGGGCCCGTCGTCTCGAAGTGGACGCGCGGGTTGGCCGGATTCACGAACTGGCCGGGGATGAACGAATTCGGCGTCTCGGCCGCGAGCTCCTCGGCCTTCGCGATGGCGCCCTTCATGCCCTTCGCGCCCTCGGTCAACACGAGCTCGGCGCCGTAGCCCTTCAGCAGCTTGCGCCGCTCGATGGACATCGTCTCGGGCATCGTCAGGATGATGCGGTAGCCGCGCGCCGTCGCGACGGACGCGAGCCCGATGCCCGTGTTGCCGCTCGTCGGCTCGATGATGACGCTGTCCTTCGTGAGCTTGCCGGCCTTCTCCGCGTCCTCGATCATCGACTTCGCGATGCGGTCCTTGACGCTGCCCGCCGGGTTGAAGTATTCGAGCTTCGCGAGAATCGTCGCGCCCGGCGCCTTCTCTTTTTCATAGTTCGACAGTTCCAGCAGCGGCGTGCCGCCGATCAGGTCCGTCAGGTTCTTTGCGATCTTTGCCATTTTATGTTACCTCCCGCGTTCAATACAATACTAAATATATATGTTATATATGATATATACACCAAGCGAAGCCCGTTGTCAAGTCTTTTTTTCAAAAAACCGAAAAAATTTTTTTCCACGAATCGCCTGTGCTATGTTAGAATCATAACATGGCTTTGCACGAATCGGGAGAAAATTATCTCGAGACCATCCTCGTCCTCGAGGAGCGCCTCGGCAAAGTGCGGTCGATCGACGTCGCCAACGAACACGGCTACTCGCGTGCGAGCATCAGCCGCGCGGTGGGCATCCTGAAAAAGGACGGCTTGCTTGTGGTCGCCGACGACGGCGCGCTCGTGTTGACGCGCGCGGGGCGTCTGCGCGCGGAAGCCGTCTACGAGCGGCACCGGACCATCGCGGACTACCTGTCGAAATTCCTCGGCGTCGACAAGACGACGGCGCTCGAGGACGCGTGCCGCATCGAACACATCTTGAGCGATGCGTCGTTTACCAGTATGAAGGAGAAACTTGCCACCCCGGAATGACAACCGCATCTTTGACGGATTCGTCACGGTCGCGGCGGTGACCCCCGAGGTCCGCCCCGGCGACTGCCGTTTCAACATTTCCGGTATTTTCAAAGCGGTCTACGACGCCATCGGCCGCGGCGCCCAAATCGTCGTCACTCCGGAGCTGTCCGTCACGGGCTACACCTGCGGCGACCTCTTCCTGCAGGACCGCCTGCTCGAAGACGCCCGCGCCGCGCTGTCCGCCTTCGTGCGCAGCACGCGTGGCCGCGACGAGCTGATCTTCGTCGGCCTGCCCTTCCTCCATGAAGGAAAACTCTACAACGTCGCGGCGGCCGTCTGCGGCGGCGCGCTGCTCGGCCTCGTGCCGAAGACCTGGCTGCCGACCTACGGCGAATTCTACGAGGCGCGCCATTTCACGCCCGCCCCGCGCGGCACGGACGAAGTGCGGTTCAACGGTTGGACCGTGCCCTTCGGCCCGGAGATTTTATTCCGGAATAACAATTTGCCCGCTTTGACGGTCGCTTGCGAGATTTGTGAAGACCTTTGGGTCCCCGATCCTCCGTCGACGCGGCACGCGATGGCGGGGGCGACCATCGTCGTGAACCTCTCCGCCGGCGACGAGACGATCGGCAAGGAAGAATACCGCAGACTGCTCGTGCAGAGTCAGTCCGGCCGCGACGTCTGCGCCTATGTCTACGCAAACGCCGGCTTCGGCGAGAGCACGCAGGACATGGTCTTTTCCGGCCACGCGTTGATCGCGGAGAACGGGGCGCTGCTCGCGGAGAAGCCGCCGTTCAAGGATGGCCTCGCCATCGCGGATGTGGATGTGCAGGGCCTCGCGAGAGACAGAAGATACTTGACGACGTGGCAAAGCATCGACAATGCCTGTTATTCCATTGTGCCGTTTGCCCAGCGACCCGCGTGCGGTTTGAAGCACCGCGCGGTCGACCCGCACCCCTTCGTCCCCGGCGGCTTTGCCGAGCGCGAGGCGCGGTGCGAGCGCATTTTGCAGATGCAGGCGTCCGGCCTTGCGAAGCGGCTCGCGCATACGAAATCGAAGGTGGCCGTCATCGGCGTGTCCGGCGGGCTCGACAGCACGCTCGCGCTGCTCGTCACGAAGCGCGCGATGGATCAGCTCGGGCGGCCCGCGAAGGAGATCCTCGCGGTCTCGATGCCGGGCTTCGGCACGACGCAGGGGACGCAGAGCAACGCGCGCACGCTCGCGCGCGCGATGGGCGTGCTCTTCGGCGAGATCGACATCACGCCGTCCGTGCGACAGCACCTGAAGGACATCGGCCATTCCGAAGCGGCGCGCGACGCGACGTACGAAAACGCGCAGGCCCGCATGAGGACGATGCTCCTCATGGACCTCGCGAACAAATTCGGCGGCATCGTCGTCGGCACGGGCGACCTCTCGGAGCTTGCGCTCGGCTGGGCGACGTACAACGGCGACCATATGAGCATGTACGGCGTCAACGCCGGCGTGCCGAAGACGCTCGTGCGGTATTTGATCGGCCACGTCGCGGACGCCGACCTCGCGCTGCGCGACGTGCTGCACGCCGTGCTCGACACGCCCGTGAGCCCGGAGCTCCTGCCCCCCGAGAACGGGCAGATCGCGCAGAAGACCGAGGACATCCTCGGGCCTTACGAGCTGCACGATTTCTTCCTCTACCATATGGTGCGCAAGGGTCGCACGCCGTCGTGCATCCTGTCGCTCGCGGAGAAGGCCTTCGCGGGACGGTACGACGAAATCGTGATCCTCACGGCGCTCCGGCTGTTCTACCGGCGGTTTTTCGCGAACCAGTTCAAGCGCAGCGCGTTGCCCGACGGCCCGAAGATCGGCTCCGTCACGCTGTCGCCGCG
>JAISTF010000123.1 GCA_031272745.1 Eubacteriales Family XIII. Incertae Sedis bacterium | reverse complement strand
TGCGGCGCCTGATCGAAAGCGACAACATCCCCTCGATGATTTTCTGGGGCCCGCCCGGCGTCGGCAAGACGACGCTCGCGCGCATCATCGCCCACCACACAAACGCGGCCTTCATCGACTTCTCGGCCGTGACGAGCGGCATCAAGGAAATCCGCGGCGTCATGCAGGAGGCGGAAAACAATCGCTTCATGGGCCAGAAGACGATCCTCTTCGTCGACGAAATCCACCGCTTCAACAAAGCCCAGCAGGACGCGTTCCTGCCCTTCGTCGAAAAGGGCAGCATCATCCTCATCGGCGCGACGACGGAAAACCCGTCGTTTGAAATCAACTCCGCGCTGCTGTCCCGCTGCCGCGTCTTCGTCCTGCAGCCGCTGGGCACCGAGGACGTCGAGGCCCTGCTCCGCCGCGCCGCGGAGTTTCTGGATGTGACCGTGGAAGACAAGTATCTCCACATGCTCGCGGTCTTCGCCAACGGCGACGCGCGCGTGGCCCTCAACACCCTCGAGATGATCGTCACCAACATGGGCGACGGGGGCGTCACCGAAGAGCTCATGGAACAATGCCTCTCCCGAAAATTCTTATTGTATGACAAAAACGGCGAGGAGCACTACAACATCATCTCCGCGCTTCACAAGTCGATGCGCAACTCCGACGTGCAGGCGGCCGTCTACTGGCTCGCGCGCATGCTCGAGGGCGGCGAGGACCCGCTCTACGTCGCGCGCCGCGTGACGCGCTTCGCGTCCGAGGACATCGGCATGGCGGACAGCCGCGCGCTCGAGGTCTGCGTGGCCGCGTACCAGGCCTGCCACTACATCGGCATGCCCGAGTGCTCCGTCCACCTGACGCACGCCGTCGTCTACTGCGCCCTCGCGCCGAAGTCCAACGCGCTCTACACGGCCTACGGCGCCGCGGCCCGCGACGCCCAGGAGACGATCGCCGAGCCCGTGCCGCTCGTGATCCGCAACGCGCCGACGCGGTTGATGAAGGAGCTCGACTATGGCAAGGGCTATCGCTATGCGCATGATTATGAAAATAAAATAACGGACATGCAATGCCTGCCTGACGCGCTGGCGGGGCGCGTCTACTATGAACCGACGGACAGCGGCCGCGAAGCGAAGGTGCGCGAATGGATGGCGCACATCGAGGCGCTGCGGCGCGGCGAGGGGTAGCTATCGGTTGCAGCCCGTGACCATGCCCTCCGCGAGCGTGGCGTAAAATCCGTTTGTTTCGAGTTCCGTGACCGCCGCGGAGGCGGCGCTGCTCAGGTTCATGAGGCGGTCGCGCAGCACGACGGGGTGCAGGCCGGTCTGTTCCGCGGCGTCGGCGACGTTCCGGAGGCCGCCGAGCGCGACCTCGCGCGCCTCGGCGTGGGACAGGCCCGCGTCCACGCCCGCGTAGATCATCGCGAGCGCGAGGTCCATCATCCACAGCGCGCCGATGGCGCCGAAACCGTCAAAGGGGGCCGTCGTCGCAAGTTTTTCCGAAGATTTTTTCGAATGTTGCCGCGATACCGCGTACGGGAACGTCAGCACGTCCGGTCTCATTTTGCCCGCGGCCGCCTGCGCGGCGCGCGCCGCTTCGATGACCATGCCGCGCGTCCCCGAGCGGCGCGTGTCGTACAGCGTCTCAATCGCGACGCCGCCTTGCGCGGCCCAAGCGTCCGACAGCTCGTGCGGGTGCCTTTTCGTCTCGTTCAGCAGCTTGCTCGTCATGCGCATGGTTGCGACCGTCTGGCGCTGCGCTTCTTCGCGCCCGAAGCCAATCCGGCACCCCGCGTCGACCATCGCGATCATCATGCTGTAAGCCAGCGCCGGCACGCATTCCGCGTAGCCGCGCTTCGCCGTTTCGAACGTTTCGAATGTCCCGTCTTCGATCTGTCTGTTTGCTTCCATCTCGCTCAACCCCCTTTTTAGGCATCTGCAGGCATCCGTGCCTGCACTAAATATTATACCCGAAATTCAAAGGTTGAAACGAAAGATTTTGTCAGCGGCGGAGCGGGATCTCGGCGCGGATTTTGTCCATGTACGCACGGTCGACGGTCGCGTAGAGGATCGTCTCCCGCGCGTCGGCGGCGGCGCAGTATTCGCCCCACGGCGTCGCGACGCAGGAATGGCCCCACGCGATGTAGGACGCGGCGGTGTTGCGCGCGGGCGAGCAGGCCGCGATGAAGATCTGGTTGTCGAGCGCGCGACTCTTCACGAGGATGTCCCAATGCGCGGAGCCCGTCGTCATGCTGAAGGCCGCCGGCAGGAAGACGAGGTGCGCGCCGGCATCCGCCATCTTCCGGAACATCTCCGGGAAGCGCACGTCGAAGCAGACCGCAAGCCCCATCTTCCCGAAGTCCGTGTCGAAGACGGTGCCGTCCGCGTGGTCGCCGGGCGCGAAGAACGCCGATTCCTTGAAGCGTATGCCGCCTTCGACGTCCACGTCGAAGAGGTGGACTTTCCGATGCTTGGCGACGAGGGCGCCCGACGGGTCGAAGACGAGCGACGCGTTGTAGACCTTGCCGTCGTCGGCGGTTTCCGGAATCGTTCCGCCGATGACGAAGATGTCGTGCTGCCGCGCGACGTCGCCGAGCAGTTCGGCGCTCGGCCCGTCGGCGGGCTCCGCGTACTCCGCGAAGCGTTTCACCTCGTAGGGGCAGTTCCAGATTTCCGGCAGGCAGACGACCTTCGCGCCGCCCGCGGCCGCCTCGTGGATGAGCCGCGCGGCGGTCTCGAGGTTTTCGTCTTTGTCGGCGGTGACGTGCATTTGGATGAGGGCTATGGTGTATGGCATGTTGGGGCTCCTTTCGTACGGGTTTGGGCGATGGCGATGGCGCGGGGGTTTTCGTCGATGCTGAGGCAGTCGCGGCCGAGGCGTTTGCAGACGGCCGCCAAGGTGCCGGAGCCGCAGAACGGGTCGAGGCAGCGGTCGCCACGCTCGGTGCAGGCGCACACGATGCGTTCCAAAAGCGCCTCGGGCTTCTGCGACGCGTAGCCCGCGCGCTCGGCGGCGGTGCGCCCGACCATCGGGATCTCCCACACGTCCTTCATGTTCACGAGCGTGTACCAGCCTTCGCCGTCTTCCCATTCTTCCACGCCTTGAAAGCGGTAAGGCTTCCGCTCGCGGTTGTAGCTCTTCTCCTTCTGCGGGAAAAACTTGTACCGCCGGCGGTCCTTCGCGTAAAACAGCAGCGTGTCGTGCTTGTTTGAAAACCGCCGCCGCGAGGCGCCCCCGCTCTTGTAGGCCCACACCACCTCGTTCACGAGGAAGTCCGGCCCGCCGAAGCACAGGTCCGCCATGACCCGCGCGTAATGCACGGCCCTGCGGTCAAGGTGCAGCCACAGGCAGCCGTCCTGCGCGAGCAGCTCCCGCGCCGCGATGACCCGCGCCGTCAGCATGACGAGGTAGTCCTCGAAGCTCGCCCACCGATCCTCGTAGTCGCCCTGCGACCGCTTCGTGAAGTACGGCGGATCCATGTACACGAGGGCAAACGCGCGCCCCGCATCGCGATCCAACTCCGCGCGCAGCCCTTTCATTATTGGAAGGTTTTCGCCCGGAACGAAGGCCCCGTCCGGCGGAACCGGCCGCGCTTCGTCCCACGCCGTCTGCGCGGCATCGAAAATCGCCTGTGTGTCCATGCTTGTTATTGTATCACGGGGTGCGCTCGCGGTAGCGCACGCGTCCGACGAACAGCGTCGCGAGCAACGCCCCGACGAACACGCCGCAGCTGTCGAAGCCCACGTCCATGACCAGCGCCGCGCGGCCCGGGACAAACGACTGGTGGAATTCGTCGAGCCCCGCGTAACACACGCCGATGAGCATCGCGAAAAACCAGCCGCGGAACAGCCGCCCCGCCGTGCGCTCCTCGGGCAGCAGCCACGAGTGGAACGCCATCGCGAGGAACC
>JAISTF010000002.1 GCA_031272745.1 Eubacteriales Family XIII. Incertae Sedis bacterium | reverse complement strand
GCGATGCGCGTCCGAAGACCTTGGACGCGTCTTCGCCGACGAGGTTCATTTCACGCACGACCAAGGCCGTCAGCGCGGGATTTTGCAGCGGCAGCGACAGATTCACCGCGAGGCTGAGGAAATAGTCCCCGAGCAGGATGCGCTTGCCCTCGAGCGACGAGCGCGGCGTCACGAGGCGCTTCGCTTCGTACAGGGCCTGGAGCGACGCCGCCACTTCCGCCGCGTGCGGGTAGTCCCCCGGCAGTAGGGCCAAGGCGCGCTCCAGCGCAAAGGCGTGCGCACTTCCCGGATGTAGAGGCGGCATCCCTGCGACTACGCGCAGGACAAGCCTGCCGCCCGCCTCCTTCGTGTCCCACAGGCCGTGGCGGCGCAGGTACGCGTGGCCCTCGGCGAGATATTCGGTTGCTTTTTGTTTGTATGTAGTCATGCCTACTCCGTGAGCGGATCCGTGATCGGATCCCAGGCGAAATGGCTGGGAACCGCTTCCTTGCCGGGGCAGAGGATGCCTACGTCCACCGTGTCCGCGCCCATCGTCAGCGCATACGACACCGACCCGCGGCCCGGAATCTCCGCTTCGACCACGTAATCGCCGCTATCCGGCTCGACCGGATCGAACCAAAACTCCCCGAACGTCGACGTCACCGTCCGCGCGACCACCGCGCCGTTTTGCTTCAAAAACACGTCCACGTTGGGCGCGACCACTTCCGTGTCCTCGTCTTCCATATAAATGATCTCACCCGAAATCATGTTTTTGGTAAACCGATGCAAATGCTTGTACCAGACGCGCGGTCCGGCCGCCTCGGGCACGATGGCCTCGTAGCCTTTCCCCGAAATCTGCTTCTCGAACTCCGCGTCTTCCATGTACACCATGCGCAACGCCCGCAGCGGGCAGGCCTGCACGCAGCGCGGCTCCTTCCAGCCGCCGTCGAGCAGGTGCGCGCAAAACGTGCACTTCTGCGCCGCGCCCACATCCTCGTTCCACGAGATCGCGCCGAAAGGGCACGCATCCACGAGCGCGCGGTTGCCCTTCGCCTTGCGCGGGTCGAGCAACACGATGCCGTCTTCCCGCTTCACGACGCAGCCCGGCGCGTTCTTCGCGCACGGCGCTTCCGCGCAGTGGTTGCACAGGGCAGGGCGGTACGCGAGGTCGACGCGCGGCACCGTCCCGCGCTCGCGCTTCTCCATCACGAGCCATTTCTGGTCGCGTTTCTGCTGCCGGTCCGTGTAGGGCAGCCATTCGTTGCCGACGTGCTCGTCCTTGCAGGCGAGCATGCAGGTGTAGCAGCCGATGCATTTGTCGACGTCAAAGACCATATGCCAGCGTTTCATAGCCTACTGCCTCCTTCTACTGCCTGGATTCTCGGGTCTGCGCCCGAGAATGACGGCGGGGGTGCCTGCTCATACGTCCGCTCCTGCTCCGCGGCCGAATTTGCCGCGGGGCCGGCCAGCTTCGCGAAGTCGCTCACGTACCTCGCCGCGTCCTCGGGCTCGACCCATTTGCGGATCTCCACGAGGCACGAGTTCGGCGCGATGCCGTGCGCGTGCTTCGAGACCGTGCGCCCCGGCGTCAGGTTGTTCGTGCAGCCGTTGCGATCCGGCGACTTGCCCGGCACCCCGACGGGGCGGTAGTCCGCGCAACTCTCATGCGAATGCACGAGCCCGATCGGAATCCGGCTCGTCACTTCGAGTGCGCACAGTACGCTGCCACGATCATTATACATCTCAATGATATCGCCCGTCACAAGCCCGCGTTCCTGCGCGTCTTTCGGATGCATCCGGCAAATCCAATAATCAAACCCGCCCACGCGCATCCTGTGCTCCGGCACTTCGTTCATAAATCCCTGCTTGCCGTCCTGCATCGTGTGGAACGAGAAACGCGGATGCGTCGAGACGAGCTGGATCGGGTAGCGTTTGAACAGCGCGCTGCGCGGCCCTTCCCACGAGGGCTTGTACTTCACGATCGGCGGCCGCTCGCAATCGTCGGGCGCGAAGCGCTTCAGTGCCTGAGACTCAAACTCAAACAGCCCGGACTGCGTCTGCAGGCCCTCGCCGTAGCGCCCGTAGTATTCGGACGGCAGCGGCGTCAGTTCCGGCGTGTCCTTCTTGCGGCCCTCGTAGAACCAGCGGTACGCGACGGGGTCGCGCCGGTCCTCGGGCAGCGGCGGCACGACGTAGTAGCCCTTTTGCAGGAATTCGAGCCACGAAATGCGCTTCGGCAGGTCGCTCGCGTCAAAGATGCGCTTGCACCAGTCGTAGTCCGAATTGCCCTCGTTGTACACCTGGCCGAGCCCGAGACGGTTCGCGATCATTTCGTAGATCTCGAAGTCCGGCTTGCTCTCGCCGAGCGGCTCGATGCATTTGTGCTGCATATGGATCACGCGGTGGTTGTTTTGCAGGTACGCCTTTTCGATGTAGCCGCCGCAGTTCGCCGTCTCCGCGATGTCCCAGCGCTCGAAATTCGTGCAGGCCGGCAGGATCACGTCCGCGAAGCGCGTCTCGCCCTCCATCCAGATCGCTTGGTTCACGACGAATTCGAGGTTGCCCTCCGTGTACATCCGCACGAAACGGTTGCTCTCGGGCTGCGTGCCGATGTGCGAACCGCCGAATTTATAATACATCCGCACGGGATGGTGGCCGGGGAGCGGATAGCGCAGCAGGGGAAACTGGGAGTTATTCGAATAGACGCCGGCGATGTGCGCCTGCGTTTTTTCGTTCATGATCGCCTCGGGGATGCGGATGCGCGGGATGGCCTGGGTGTTGGAGTTGATCGAGGGGCTCTGCGGCATGCGGTTGTAGACGTGTACGCCCGACGCGTTGTCGATGTAGGCGCCGCTCATGCCGCCCTCGGCATAGCCCGGGAACCAGAAATGCGTGTCGAGCGGCGTGCCGTGCTGCAGGCAGCCGAAGTTCACGCCGGGCTTGCCCCAGCCCTGCATCGCGATGAGGCAGACCATCGCGCTCGCCCATTCCGTCGCGTAGGACTGCCGGCCCGCGCCGCCGAACGAGTGCAGCGCGCCGGCCGCGAGGTAGGTCGGCACGGATGCCCATTTCTTCGCGAGCGCCGTGATGATGCGCGCGGGGACGCCGGACTCCTTGTACTGCCATTTCGCGTCCTTGACGACGCCGTCTTCTTCACCCATGATGTAGGCTTTCCATTTCTCGAAGCCGAGCGTGCGGTTTTCGACGAATGCGCGGTCGTAGGTGCCGTCCGTGATCCAGCGGTGCGCGATCGCGAGCGCGATGGCCGTGTCGGTGCCGGGGCGCGGCACGATCCACGTCCCCTTGAACACGGACGCGGTGCAGTTGTAGAACGGGTCGATGTGGACGACCTCGATGCCGAGCTCCTTCATCCACGCGCGGCGGATGGTGCCTTCCTGCGCGCCGTACACGCCGCTCGTGACCTCGGGGTCGGCCGACCAGAAGACGATCATGCCGCTGTTTTGCAGGCAGTCCTCGACGGTGCCGTAGTATTCCGCGCCGCCGTTGCGCGCGCTGCCGCCGTAGTGGTGGACGGCGCCCCACGCAAAGCCTTCCCAGCTGTCCGGGTTGCGCGCGTCCATCGTCGCGCCGATGCAGTTGAAAAACCGGCGCGTGCAGCTCGTGTAGTAGCCGACGTTGCCCCAAGTGTGGTGGCTGCCCGACGTGTGGAAGACCGCGCCCGCGCCGTAGGTGGTGCGGATGCGGATCATTTCCTTCGAGACGATGTCGATGGCCTCGTCCCACGAGATGCGCTCGTAGCCCGAGACGCCGCGGTTTTGCGGATTGCGCTCCCCGTTCGGATCGAAGTCCACGCGCTTCATCGGGTAGAGCACGCGGTCGGGCGAATAGACGAGCGATTTCAGGCTCATCGTGTGCGGCGAAATCGTCGTGCGCCGGGGCGGCGTGAATTTCTTCCCCTTCGCTTCGATGGTCCACGGCGCCGCGTCCTTCCCGTCGAACTCGAGCGGCGTGATGCGCACGATGCGCCCGTTCTTCACGTAGACGAAGACCGCGCCCCCGTTCGTGCCGTTGACATAACGCATCTCGCCGTTCGGCATCTTCGTCCCGTAGGCGCCGCCGTACAGCACGGGCGCCGCGAAGACCTTGAGCAGCAGCCCCGAAAACCACGAGGACAGCTCATCTTTGCCTTCCAGAATAATGTTGTTGTTTTTCGCCGCATTCACAAACTCCATC
>JAISTF010000207.1 GCA_031272745.1 Eubacteriales Family XIII. Incertae Sedis bacterium | reverse complement strand
TGGCGTTTGAGGGACTTTCGGAAAAACTGCAGAGCGTGTTCAAGAAGCTGACGGGCAAGGGGCTGCTCAGCGAGGGCGACATCGACGAGGCGATGCGCGAGATCAAGCTCGCGCTGCTTGAGGCCGACGTCAATTTCAAAGTCGTCAAGGAATTTGTCGCGCAGGTCAAGGAGAAGTCGATCGGCGCGGAGATCCATGCAAGCCTCAATCCGGGGCAGCAGGTCATCAAGATCGTGAAGGACGAGCTCGTCGCGCTGATGGGCGGGGCAAACAGCAAGCTGACGTATTCGCCGTCGGGGTTCACCATCCTCATGATGGTCGGCCTGCAGGGTACGGGCAAGACGACGACGTGCGGCAAGCTCGTGGGCTATCTCAAGAAGCAGGGCAAGGACCCGATGCTCGCGGCCTGCGACATCTACCGGCCCGCGGCCATCGACCAGCTCGAAATCGTCGGGCAGCAGGCGGGCGCGCCCGTCTACGCCGACAAAGAAAGCAAGGACCCCGTCGCCATCGCGGAGGCCGCGATCAAGGAAGCGCGGCGGCTCGGCAAGAACGTTCTCATCGTCGATACGGCGGGGCGCCTGCAGATCGACGAGGCGCTCATGGAAGAGTTGCGCGCGCTGAAGAAGGCGATCCGCCCCCATGAAATCCTGCTCGTCGTCGACTCGCTGATGGGCCAGGACGCGGTGAGCTCCGCGCAGGGATTCAGCGAAGGGCTCGGCGTCGACGGCGTCATCATGACGAAGCTCGACGGCGACTCGCGCGGCGGCGCGGCGCTGTCCACGAAGTCGGTGACGGGCAAGCCGATCAAATTCATCGGCGTCGGCGAAAAGCTCGACGCGCTCGAACCGTTCCATCCGGATCGCATGGCCTCGCGCATCCTCGGCATGGGCGACGTGGAGACGCTGATCGAGCAATTGCAGGAAGATTATGAAGAAGAAAAGGCCGCGGAGCTTGAGCGCAAGATGCGCAAAAACGAGTTCACGCTCGAGGACTTCCTCGACCAGATGGGGCAGATCAAGAAGATGGGCGGCCTCGGCAAACTCATGGGGATGCTGCCGGGCTTCGGTGGCGGGCGCGTGTCGGACGACCAGATGGCCGAGGGCGAGAAGGAGTTCGTGCGCATGGAAGCGATCATGCGCTCGATGACGAAGCAGGAGCGGCGCGACCCGTCGATCCTCAACGCGAGCCGCCGGCGGCGCATCGCGGCGGGGGCCGGACAGCAGGTCAGCGCCGTCAACCAACTCATCAAGCGCTACGAAGAGGCGCGCAAGATGATGAAGACGATGATGAAGCCGGGCGCGCGGATGCCAAAGGGGTTTCCTCAGATTCCCGGTATGTAGGGGCGGCAGCGCCGCCACAAGTATGGAGGGGCGGCATCGCCGCCAACAAGTATGTAGGGGCGGCATCCTGCCGCCCGAAAAAAAGGAGGTAAACAGCAAGTGGCAGTCAAAATCAGGCTCAAGAGGATGGGCGCGAAGAAGAAACCGTTTTACCGCATCGTGGTCGCGGACAGCCGCAGCCCGCGCGACGGACGGTTCATCGAGGAAATTGGTTGGTACGACCCGCTCAAGGACCCGTCCGTGATCAAGGTCGACGCCGAGAAGGCACAGAGTTGGATCGCGAAGGGCGCGCAGCCGACGGACACGGTGAAGAAGCTGCTCGCGAAGGCGGGCGCGCTCGAACCGATCGCGAAGGCGGCGCCGGAAGCGACGGACGCGGCGGAGACCGGCGAGGCGCCGGCGGACGAACCCGCGGCGGCCCCGCTCGACCCGAAAGAAGCGGAGGCGCTCGCCGAGGCGGTCGCCACCGTCAATGCGCTCGCATAGAAAAGGAGATGTGAGATGGAAGAACTCGTATTGGCGATCGCAAAATCGCTGGTGGACCAGCCCGATGCCGTGAGCGCCGAGACCGTCGAGAAGGACGGGGAGACGGTGGTCGAGCTGCGCGTGGCCGAAGAGGATATGGGCAAGGTGATCGGCAAACAGGGCCGCATCGCCAAGGCCATCCGCACGGTCGTGAAGGCGGCGGCATCGAAGGAAAACCGCCACGTCGGCGTGGACATCACGCAGTAGGGCGCACGGCGCCCGCATCGCGCGGTGATCAAGATCGGAAGGATATCGGGTGCGGCCGGACTCAAGGGAGAGGTGAAGCTCTACCACGACTCCGGCGACGCGGAACAAGCGCAGCGCCTGATGTCCTTTATTATTGAAGGAAAAACATACGGGATACAGCGGCTGCGGTTTCAGAAGAAGACGCCGATCGTGAAGCTCGATGGCGTGGACGACCGAGACGCGGCCGAAGCGCTCGTCGGGCGCGAGGTCTGGGCGGACGAAGCCGCCCTGCGCGAAGCCATGCAGGACGACGGGGCCTTCCTCGTCAGCGACCTCGTCGGGTGCGCGGTCACGGACGCGGCGGACGGCGCGCGGCTCGGCACCGTCACGGGCGTCATCGACAACCCCGCGCACGACATCCTCGAAATCGCGGTTCCCGCGGAGGGCGCAGAGGACGCGGCGGACGGCAGGGGACGCAAAATCCTGCTCCCGATGGTCGACGTGTTCGTCGCCGAAGTCAATCCCGCCGCACGTTTCATTTTGGTTACAAAGCAGGCCATTCCTTGTTTCGACCCCGAAAATTGAATTAAACTGGAAGCATGAAGAGAAGGGCTCTCATGATCGCGGCGGTCGCCGTCTTTGTCGTGGTGGTCGCGGTCTTGTACGCGATCGTTTTTGCGGTGCCGCGCATCCAGGGGCTTTCGATGAAAACGGAGATCGTCGAGTACGCGGACCTGCCCGTGCAGGATACGGTGGAGGCGCTGTTCGTGCGCAACGAGACGCTCTACACCTGGCCGTCCTCGGGCACGCCGAGCTACCTGATTGCGGAGGGCACGAAGGTGCGGCGCGGGATGCAGGTCTTCTGGGTGGACGCGGCCGCGGAGCAGGGCGTGTCCGCCGACGAGCGCGAGAAAATCGACGCGGTCATGGAAGCCGCCGGCGGCACGATGCAGCAGAGCGAGGGCGGCGTCGCGCCGATGACGGCCATCGTCAGCTACTACGGCGACGGTTATGAAAAGAAGATCACGCCCGAGACGATGTACACGCTCGACAAGAGCATCCTC
>JAISTF010000180.1 GCA_031272745.1 Eubacteriales Family XIII. Incertae Sedis bacterium | reverse complement strand
CGAGGGCGAGACGGAGGGAGGAGGGATTCCCGCGCGGCTGGAGCGGGTGGTCGTCGCGGACCCCGCGGGGAACATCACCGCGCTCGTGTTTGACGACCTGCGGCATTTGGATGCGGCGGCGCGCGCGGAGCTCAACGACGCCATCATCGCGGCGGCGCTCAGGGATGTGCCCGGCGCGCCGGCGGTGGAGCAGTGCGGGTTTGTGACGGCGGACGCGGCGGGCGGCGCGGGCGGCGCGGCGGGCGGCGCGCTCGAAATGTTCGGCGGGGAGTTTTGCGGGAACGCGACGCGGAGCGTGCGGCATCTGCTGGGGGCGGAGAACCCCGTGACGGTGGACATGCCGCTGCCGGCGGGCGGCGTGCGCGTCCGCGAGGCGGATGGCGGCGCGGGCTGGCTTGTGCCGTTCGACGGCATCACGCATCTCGTCGTGACCGACGCGGGGCAGCTTGCGAACGGCTCCGTCCGCGACACGATGCTTTCGATCCTCGCCGACAACAAATACGGCTTCCGGGACCTGCCGGCCGTCGGGGTGTCGTATTTCGACGAGGGGACCGGGCGGGCCGCATTCTCCCTGCGCGTCCGCGACATGGACACGATCTTCAGCGAGAACAGCTGCGGCAGCGGCACGGCGGCGATCGCGGCGGCCCTCGCGCACCGCGATGGGGAGGGCAAGCGTCTGCGCGTGATCCAGCCGTCGGGGGACGCGCTCGGCGCGGCGGCGATCTACGATCGCGGCGCAAGCGGCGGGGGTGCGGGCGATGCCGGCACCGGCCGCGTCAAGGGCGTCACGACCACGGGCACGGTCCGCATCCTGTACGACGGCCCGCTGACGCTATAGAAGGAAGCCGCTCGCTGACGCTCGCGTCGCCTTGCCGAATTTGTGGTATCATTTTATCAACAATACGGCGCGTTTCCTCAAGTGAGAAGGGAGGGCTCAAATGGCAAACAATACAGGGAACGGAGGCTCCGGCACCACCGGACCGTCCGTGACGCTCGACACGGAGCAGCGCGGACTGAAAAAACACAAGATGAGCGTGTTCACCGTGGTCTTCATGGTGTTCTCGCTCGTGGCCGCCGGCTGCTACGGCATCGAGGACATGATCCCCGAGGCGGGGCCGGGGCTGACGCTGATCATGCTCATCGTGCTGCCCTTCGTGTGGGGGCTGCCGTTCGGTCTCGTCGCGAGCGAGCTCGGCAGCGCGCGCCCGCAGGAAGGCGGCTATTACAAATGGGTGCAGGAAGCGCTCGGCGAGTTCTGGGGTTTCCAGGCCGGCTGGTGGCGCACGATCTCCATCTACATCGACAACACGCTCTACGTCGTGCTCGCGGGCGGCTACCTCTTCAGCATGCTCCCGAGCGAAAACCGCGCGATCGAGTTTGCGTTCAAGGCCATCATGATCCTCGTCTTCATGTGGATCAACATCCGCGGCGTGAAGGACGTGGGCATCGTGACGAACGCGCTGTCGATCTTCGTCATCGTGGCGTTCGCGATGGTCGCGGTCATCGGCTTCGCGAACTGGGGCGGCAACCCCTTCGAGCCGATCACGGCCTACCCGATCGAGGCCCCGAGCGACTGGATCTTCTACATCGGCGCGGGCATCAGCATCGGCATGTGGATGTACTCGGGCTACGAGTCCATGTCCACGATCGCGGGCGAGCTCGAAGACCCGCAGGTCATCCCGAAGGCGACGCTCATCACGGTGCCGCTCATCATGGCGACCTACATCCTGCCGACGATGGCCGGCATCTCCGCCTTCAAGACGCAGGGCGCGGACTATGACTTCCTCAACTGGGGCAGCGATGCGACGAGCATCGGCTACGCGACCGTCGCGGAGCATTTCATGGGGCCGGCGTTCGGCATCTTCTTCGGCATCGTCGCCGTCATCGCGCAGTGCTCGATCTTCAACACCTACATCGCTTCCGGCTCGCGCGGCTTCTTCGCGCTGGCCGACGACAACCTCGCGCCGAAGATCATGGTGAAGGTCGACAAGACGCACGGCGTCCCCTACGTCGCCGTCATCTCCGTCGCCGTCGTCAACCTCGCGCTCTGCATGATCGACTTCACGACGCTCGTCGTCGTCGACGTCTTCCTGCTCGTCGCAAGCTACATCCTCGTCTACATCTCCGCGATGATCCTGAGAAAGCGCATCCCGAAGGAAGACTACAAATTCAAGATCCCCGGCGGCATGGGCTTCCTGCGCCTGCTGTGCATCGTGCCCATCTGCATCGCCGTGATCTCCTTCCTCATCAACGGGTCGGACTACTTCATCGGCGGCATGCTCGGCATCATCTCC
Organism: Eubacteriales Family XIII. Incertae Sedis bacterium; assembly: GCA_031272745.1. Taxonomy (GTDB): domain Bacteria; phylum Bacillota; class Clostridia; order Peptostreptococcales; family Anaerovoracaceae; genus WRFF01. The sequence goes on along the minus strand of JAISTF010000180.1, from coordinate 375 downwards.
GGGCCGATCCTCTACTTCTTCTGGAAGCGCTATTTCGGCGGCCTCTCGAAGAAGGACCCCGTAGGCCAACCGGCAAACCCGAAGACGCGCCTCGCGCTCGGCGACATGAGCCGCATGGCCGTCCTCTTCGGCGTCCTTGCGGCCATCGGCGTCGCCGGCTGCTTCTTCCTGCCGTGGTACGAAGGCGAATGGGTCACGGGCCTCATGGAATCGGACGGTCTGTCCTACGCGGACGCCTTCGCGGAAAACTACGACATGACGCTCTTCGGCACGCAGGAAGCGATGTGGCACGCGATCCGCATTGCGACCATCGTCTGCGTCGCGCTGTGCGCCGTGTTCATCGGTCTCGCCCGCGCGCTTGAACCGCGGAAGAAG
>JAISTF010000125.1 GCA_031272745.1 Eubacteriales Family XIII. Incertae Sedis bacterium | reverse complement strand
GGCCCGCGCGCAACCAGACTTCCTTCGTGAAGATCTTGTCCATCGAGATCGCGGACGCCGCGACGCCGCACCCCGCGTAGGGCTTGCCGAGCATCTCAAACAGCCCCTGGATCGTGCCGTCCTCCCCGAACGGCCCGTGCAAGACCGGGAACGCAAAATCCGTCTGTGCGTCAAAATCCGCGACCGTCATCTGCTCGCTGCCCTCAAAGATCCGCGCCATCCTCGGGTCGTCGAGCGCCCGCAGACCGGACAGATCCGTCGTCACGCGCCGCCACGCGCCGTCCTTCGTGATGCCCACGGGCACGACCTCGTAGCGCGCACGGTCCATCGCGTCCATCACGGACGCTGCGGACAGAATCGAAATCTCATGCTCTCCGGAACGCCCGCCGAACAGGATGCCGATGCGTGTTTTGGATGCCGCGGAAACTTCCATCAATGTCAGATATGCGCCTCGTCCGTGCGGCGATCGGCAAACCAGTTGCTGCCGGTCATCGTCTTGAGTTTCTTCTTCACCTCGGCCGCGATGTCGCCGACCTCGATGGGCGTGTTCAGCTCGCGCCGCTCGTTGGACACGATGGCGAGCGAAATCGTCATGAGCGGGAAGGTGTCCTCCTCGCCGCGGCGGTTGATCGTCTTGATGAAGCCGCGGCTGCGGTCCTCCTCGTTATAGAAATTGAGGACCTTCGCGTCAAATTCGCCGATGATCTCCTCGCAGATCCCCTGCGCCTTGTCGGGCGTCGTGACGATGATGAAGTCGTCTCCACCGATGTGTCCGATGAAGTCGTCGGGATTGCCGAAGAGCGTCACCTGGTCGCGCAGGATGTCCGCCGTCAGGATGATGATGCGGTCGCCGTTCGCAAAGCCGTAGACGTCGTTGTAAGCCTTGAAATTGTCGAGGTCGACCCAGATCGCCGCAAAGACGAGGCCCCGGCTGATGCGGCTCGTGAGTTCGCGCTGGATCTCGATGTTGCCGTCGAGGCCTGTCAGCGGGTTCGCGTTGCGGTTGCGGTCGATGCGCCGGAAGATGTTCTTGATGCGGGACAGGAGCTCGCGCTCGTTGAACGGTTTTTTCACATAATCGTCCGCGCCGAGCTCGAGCCCGATGAGCACGTCCTCCTGCGCGTCCTGCGACGTGACGAGGATGATGGGCATGAGGTTGTTGCTCTCCGAGTCGCGCAGGATCTTGCATATTTCAAAACCCGAATAATCGGGCAGCACAATGTCGAGCAACACGAGATCCGGCTTTTCGCGCTTGACAAGGTCGAGGCCCTCCGCGCCCGTGCCGGACTCGATCACCTCATACTCCTTGCTTAGGGAGATCTTCAGCTGCCCCCGAAAGAACGGGCTGTCGTCAATCAACAATATCTTCTTCGACATGCCATTATTGTACACCCTTGACCGCACCCTTCGCAATATATTACAATCATTCCGTAAGCCAAGGTACCGGGACAAAAAGGGCCCGGACTTTAGGAAAGGAGAATACGATGAAACACACGGTACTCACCCTGCGGCAGCAGAAACGTGACGGTGACAAGATCACGATGCTGACTGCCTACGACTACTCCACCGCCAAACTCATGGACGAAGCCGGCGTCGAGGCGCTGCTCGTCGGCGACTCGCTCGGCAACACGGTGCTCGGCTATCCGGACACGCTTTCCGTCACGATGGAAGACATGATCCACCACTGCGCCGCCGTCGCGCGCGGGACCAAAGACGCGCTCGTCATCTGCGACATGCCGTTCATGAGCTACCAGACGTCCGTCTACGACGCCGTCGTGAACGCGGGGCGCCTCATGAAGGAAGGCCGCGCGCAGGCCGTCAAACTCGAAGGCGGCGCGGACTTCGCGGAGCACATCCGGAGCATCACGGCCGCGGGCATACCCGTCTGCGGGCACCTCGGCCTCACGCCGCAGTCGGTGAACGCGCTCGGCGGGTTCAAGGTGCAGGGCCGGGACGCGGAAAGCGCGGCGGCGCTCATCGAGGACGCGCTGGCCATCGAGGAAGCCGGCGTCTTCGCCATCGTGCTCGAATGCGTGCCCGCGGAGCTCACGGCCTACCTCTCGAGCCTGCTCGCCGTCCCGACGATCGGCATCGGCGCGGGCGCGGGCGCGGACGGGCAGGTGCTCGTCTACCAGGACATGCTTGCGATGTACGGCGGCAGATCGCCGAAATTCGCAAAGGTCTTCGCGGACGCGGGCGCCGTCATGCGCGAAGGTTTCGCGGCCTATATCAAAGAGACGAAGGCCGGCAGCTTCCCCGCCGCGGAGCACGGTTTCGCGGCAGACCCGGGCATGATGGAGAGGATCGTGAAGCGCACCGCGTAGCCATCTGGTATACTGTTTACCATGATGACCATCGACGAAATGCAGGAAGTGCTCGACGGGCTCGCCGAGGAGCTTCCCGAAGAATTTTACCGCGACCTCAACGGCGGCGTCGTGCTGCTGCCCGGCGCGAAGGAGAGCGCGGACGCCCTGAAGCCCGGCGACCTGTACACGCTCGGCGAATACCACCACGGCGGCGGCATGGGCAATTACATCAAGATTTACTACGGGAGCTTTGAGCGCGTCTTCGGGCACCTGTCGGACGAGGCGATGACGAAGGAGTTGCGCAAGACGCTGCGCCACGAATTCCGCCACCATATGGAATTCCTCGGCGGCGACCACAGCAGCCGCAGCCTCGAAGCGGAAGACGCGCGCTTCATGGACGCGTATTTCTCGCGGCATATCGACGATTATATGGCACAGCGCGGAAAGATGCGCGGCCGGAAGCAGAAACCGATGCCCCGCTTCACGTCCCCCAACGCTTCTGATTCTCGATAGGCAGGCCAAGGTGGTCGAGCACGCGCCCGACCGACTGCGTCACGACCTCCTCGATGGTCTGCGGCCGCGTATAAAACGCGGGGACCGGCGGCATGACGATGGCGCCCGCCTCCGTCACGCGCAGCATGTTTTCGATGTGGATGCGCGACAGCGGCGTCTCGCGCGTGCAGAGAATCAGCTTGCGCCGCTCCTTGAGACACACGTCCGCCGCGCGCATGATGAGATCTTCCGAAAAGCCCGTCGCGATGCCGGCCAGCGTTTTCATGCTGCACGGGCACACGACCATCGCATCGAGCGGGAACGACCCCGACGAAATCGGCGCGGCCATGTCGGACGGCTCGTGGACATGCGTCGCGAGCGCCTTCACATCCTCTACGCGCCAATCCGTCTCCTCGCGAATCGTGTACTCCCCCCAGACGCTGACAACGAGGTGCGTTTCCGCACCCCGTTTTTTCAGTTCTTCGAGAAGCCGGATCCCGTACAGCGCGCCCGAGGCGCCGCTGATGCCGACGGCGATCTTTGCGGTCATACCACTCCTTGGCTTAGAAATACTTGATGTTCCACTTTTCCGGATCAAGGTCGACAAACGGCGCACGCACGTACTTCTCCTTCAGATTGTACGGCACGGTCGCGTCGTAGATCGTCTTGCAGGTGATGCCCGTGTCCTTGATCATCGGGTTGTACTCCGTGCGCTCCGACGGGTCGAGCGGGTGGCACCGCACGCCGGGGATGAACACCGTGTCGATGTCGCCCTGGTAGC
>JAISTF010000081.1 GCA_031272745.1 Eubacteriales Family XIII. Incertae Sedis bacterium | reverse complement strand
AAATGCGGCGGCGGCCGACACGCTTTCGGACATCCTCAAGCCGCAGAGCGCACGGAGTCGGTAGGCCAGTCCCGCATCCGTAAAACAAACACCAGACAAACACCAAATAAACACCAAGGCTATTTTTTCCGTTGAATTCGGCGATGCTTGTGGAATGAAAAAAGCGCCGGAAGCCATTGATTTCCTGCGCTTTTTTCACTTGACCCTATGGTCGGAGTGGTGAGACTCGAACTCACGACCCCCTGACCCCCAGTCAAGTACGCTAACCAAACTGCGCTACACCCCGGTGACCAAATTCGTCGCTATTCCGCAACCGAAATACAGTATATGCCAAGCGCGGGGAAAAGTAAATAGCGTTTTGAAAACAGCGAAACCCGTCCCGCAGCGCGCACCTCAAAACGCGAGAGTCCGGGCCATTTCGATGAGGTCGCGGCGAGGGCGGCGTTTCATCTTCATGGCTTTTTCGATGTCGTCGACAACGACCTCGCCGCCGCGGACGCCGACGGTCTTGCCGCTGATGCCTTCGTGCAGCAGGGCCGCCGCTTTGTGGCCGACGAGGCTGGCGAGCAGGCGGTCCTGCGCGGTCGGGGAGCCGCCGCGCTGGATGTAGCCGAGCACGACGACCTTCACGTCGAGGCCCGTGCGCTTTGTGATTTCCTCGTCGAGCGCGTTGGAATCGATGTCCACGCCTTCGGCTTTGACAATAATGGAGGACGATTTGCCTTTGTTCCGGCTTTCGACGAGCTGGCGGCAGACGTCGTCCAAATCGACGGGCTCCTCGGGCACGAGGATGATTTCCGCGCCGCCCGTGATGCCCGCGTAGATGGCGATGTCGCCGCATTCGCGTCCCATGACGTCGATGATCGTCGTGCGCTCGTGCGCGTTGCTCGTGTCGCGGACGTTGCTGATCGCGGAGAGCGCCGTGTTCACGGCCGTGTCGAAGCCGATCGTGTAGTCGGTGAAGGGCAGGTCGTTGTCGATCGTGCCGGGCAGGCCAATGACCGCCACGCCGGCCTTCTTGAGATCCACCGCGCCCGACAGCGAGCCGTTGCCGCCGATGACGACGAGGCCCTCGATCTTGAAATTGCCGAGCATCGCGATGGCGCGCTCGAAGCCTTCCTTCTCCAAGAACGCCGTGCTGCGCGCCGTCTTGAGGATCGTGCCGCCGCGCTGGATCGTGTCGCTCACGTCCCGCGGCCCGATTTCATCGATGTCGCCCGCGATGAGGCCGTCATAGCCGCGCTCGATGCCGAAGACTTCCATGCCGTAGTAGGCGCCGGTCCGCACCACCGCGCGCACGCACGCGTTCATCCCCGGGGCGTCGCCGCCGCTTGTCAATACGCCGATTCTTTTCATGATGCTTGCACTCCTTTTTCAAACAGTATATCATGAGAGCAACGCGCAAATTGTAAAGATTATATTTTTGCAAGATTAAAATAATATCTTGACAATTCGTATCCACTATTATATCGTAGGGTGTGGCACCGGCTGTCACAAAGGGAGGTTCCAGATGCTTATCACTCGTGAAACAGACTACGCGCTCAGGGCGCTCCGCGCGCTTGCGGACGGCCGCAAAAAAACGCTGGCCGCCATCTGCAAGGAAGAAACGATTCCCCAACAATTCGGTTACAAAATCCTCAAGAAGCTCGCGCACGCCGGCTATGTCGACATCAAGCGCGGCAAGGAGGGGGGCTATACGATTTCCGGGGATTTCCCGAAGTTCACGCTGCTGGATTTGACGAAGGTCATGGAGAGCCCGACGGACATCAGTCCGTGCGTCATTCCCGGCTATGTATGCGAATCGCACCGCGCCCAGGACGGACCGTGCAAGGTCAATCGGGAGCTGTCCGCGATGCAGGAAAATTTGAATGCGCAGCTCGATGGAATCCATCTCCACGAACTGCTGGTAGAATGATGGAGTTAGGAGAGGAGGCAAGGTTATGTCATTCAAAACGACGGAAGAACATGAAGCGCTGAGGTCGCAGGTCCGCAAATTCGCGGAGCAGGAGGTCAAGCCGATCGCGTTCATGCTCGACCAGGAAAACAAATTCCCGGAGGAAGCTGTCAAACAGCTTGGCACGATGGGGTTGCTCGGCATCCCCTTTCCCAAGGAGTACGGCGGCGCGGGGCTGGACTACATCAGCTACGCGATCGCGGTCGAAGAGCTCTCCCGCGTCGACGGCGGCACGGGCGTCATCCTGTCCGCGCACACCTCGCTCGGCACATGGCCCATCGCGGAGTACGGCACGGACGAGCAGAAAAAGAAGTACCTGCCGGATCTGCTGTCGGGCAAGAAGCTCGGCGCCTTCGGCCTGACGGAGCCCAACGCGGGGTCCGACGCGGGCGGCACGGAGACGACGGCCGAGTTCAAGGGCGACCACTATGTGCTCAACGGCGAGAAGATCTTCATCACGAACGCGCCGGTCGCGGAGACCTACGTCGTGTTTGCGGTGACGACGCCGGGCATCGGCACGAAGGGCATCAGCGCCTTCATCGTCGAGAAGGGTTGGGAAGGCTTCACGTTCGGCGACCACTACGACAAGCTCGGCATCCGCAGCAGCTCGACGGCGCAGCTCCTGTTCCAAAACGTGAAGATTCCGAAGGAAAACCTGCTCGGGCAGGAAGGCCAGGGCTTCCGCATTGCGATGGCGACGCTCGACGGCGGGCGCATCGGCATCGCGTCGCAGGCGCTTGGCATCGCGCAGGGCGCGTTTGAGAGCGCGCTCGAATACGCGCGGGAGCGCGAGCAGTTCGGCAAGCCGATCGGCTTCCAGCAGGCCGTGTCCTTCAAGCTCGCGGACATGGCGACGAAGATCCGCGCGGCGCGGATGCTCGTCTACAGCTCGGCCGCGCTGAAGCAGGCGCACGAGCCGTACGGCACGGAGTCCGCGATGGCCAAGGTCTACGCGTCCGAGGTCGCGATGGAAGTCACAAACGAGGCCGTCCAGATTTACGGCGGCAACGGGTACCTCAAAGGCATGGACGTCGAGCGGATGTACCGCGACGCGAAGATCACGACGATCTACGAGGGCACGAGCGAAGTGCAGCGCGTGGTCATCGCGGCGGCGCTCGTCGGCAAGGAGAAGAAGACCGAGGCGGCCGCGGCGAAGAAAAAGGCGCCGAATGCCATCACGGGCGAACGCAAGAAGACGATCTTCGCCGAAGGCAAGCCGCAGGAAAAGGTGAACGCGCTCGTCGCGGCGCTGAAAGCAGACGGATTCGACTTCACCACCGCCATTCCGATCGACACGCCGATCATCGACGCGGAGCGCGTCGTGTCCGTCGGCAAGGGCATCGGGCAGAAGGAAAACATGGCGCTCGTCATCAATCTCGCGAAGGCGGCCGGTGCCGCGCTCGGCTCCTCGCGCCCCGTCGCGGAGTCGCTGCGCTACCTGCCGCTCAACCGCTACGTCGGCATGTCGGGCCAGAAGTTCAAGGGCAACCTCTACCTCGCAGTCGGCATCTCGGGCGCGGGCCAGCACCTGAAGGGCATCAAGGAAGCGAACACGATCGTCGCCATCAACAACAACGCGAACGCGCCGATCTTCAAGAACGCCGACTACGGCATCGTCGGCGACCTCTTTGAGATCGTGCCGCTGCTCACGAAGGCGCTCGGCACGGGCGAGAAGACGCCGGCCCCGCCGATGGTGAAGATGAAGAAGCGCACGCCGAAGAAGCTCCCGCCGAACTACAAGATCTACGTCTGCAACGGCTGCGGCTACGAGTATGACCAGGAGCTCGGCGACGAAGAGGGCGGCATCCGTCCCGGCACGCCGTACGAGCAGCTCCCCGAAGAGTGGATCTGCCCCGTCTGCGGCGACGAGAAGAGCGGCTTCATCGCGGTGTAACGCAGGGGCGGCATCCTACAATGATGTAGGGGCGGGGCTTGCCCCGCCCGCGTAGGGGCGGCATCCTGCCGCCCGAAAGGAGGAAAACAAAATGCAAATCACAAGAAAGGTCACGGACGACCTCTATTGGGTCGGCGCGAACGAGCACAGGCTCCACCTGTTTGAAAACATCCACCCCATCCCGCGCGGCGTGTCGTACAACTCGTACCTGTTGTTCGACGAGAAGACGTGCCTGTTTGACACGGTCGACTGGGCGGGCTGCCGACAGTTCATCGAAAACGTCGAAGCGCTGCTCGCGGGCAAGCCGCTCGACTACCTGCTGATCAACCACCTCGAGCCGGACCACGCGGGGTCGATCGACGAGATCCTCGTCCGCCATCCCGAGACGAAGGTCATCAGCAACGAGAAAGCGTTCATGCTCATGCACCAGTTCGGCTTCCACATCGACGGCGAAGGCCGCCAGATTGAAGTCAAGGAAGGCGACACGTTCTCCTTCGGCAAGCACACGGTCACATTTGTATCCGCGCCGATGGTGCACTGGCCCGAGGCGATGGTCACGCTTGACCTCACGAACGGCGTGCTGTTCTCCGCGGACGCGTTCGGCACGTTCGGCGCGACGAACGGCCACCTGTGGGCCGACGAGCTGCCCTTCACGAACGAAGAAGGCGAATGGCTCAACGACGCGCGCCGCTACCTCGTGAACATCGTCGGCAAATACGGCCCGCACGTCCAGGCGCTGCTCGCAAAGGCCGGCACGGTCCTCGACAAGATTCAGATCGTCTGCCCGCTGCACGGCCCGCTCTGGAAGGCAAACGAAAACCTGCTCTGGTTCATCGGCAAATACGACAAATGGAGCAAATACGAGCCGGAGGAGAAGGGCATCCTGATCATCTACGCCTCGATGTACGGCAACACGGAAGCCGCCGCGATGAACCTCGCGAACAAGCTGTCCGAGAAGGGCTTCTACAATTATAAGGTCTACGACGTGTCGAGCAACCACGTATCGTACTTGATTTCCGAGACCTTCAAATACAGCCACGTCGTGCTCGCGTCGGTCACGTACAACCTCGGCATCTACCCGCCGATGCACAACTACCTGATCGACATGAAGGCGCTCAATCTCCAAAAGCGCACGTTTGCGGTCATCGAAAACGGCTCGTGGGCCCCGAAGTCCGGCGACCTCATCGAAGATTTTCTCAATAACGAGCTCAAGGAGATGACGGTGCTGTCGGGCCGCGTCACAGTGAATTCGTCGGTCAATGAAAGCAGCGACCGCGAGATCGATGAGCTGGCCGATGCGCTGATTGAATCGGTTTCGGAAGAATAAATATGTTTGAATCCTGATTTTTGGGGTATAATAATACCCTATGCAGGAGACAAAAATCCAGGGGCTGCCGTTGGACGCGGACTTCGTCGTCCGGGGCAAAGAAGATGAGGCGGATCGGACGGAGACGCTGATCGTCGGCAACAAAGCGTTCATCATCGGGTGCGTGCGCAAGTATGCGTATGCACCCGATGCCGCAAAATTTGACGAATTGGTTTCCGTCGGGTTGAGCGCTTTCCATGAAGCCCTGCGCACATACGACGTCGCGAAGGGGCATTTCTACCCGTTCGCGGAGATGATCATCCGGCGCCGGCTCATCGACGAGACGCGGCGACACGCCAAAGATGGCAACGTGATTTTCCTCGGAGACATCGGCAGCGAGCCCGACCGCGAAGAAGGCACGCCGGATTACGCGAGGCCGCTCGACCGAGCGTCCATCGACAATCATGCAAAAGAAACGGATCGTCAGCTTCTGGCCGACGAAATCCAACGTTATTCCAAAGCGCTTTCCGCGCACGGGCTCAGTTTCCGTGATCTCGTCACGCATTCGCCGAAACACGCCGCGCTCAGGCAGACATACGACCGGATGCTGCGCGCCATCTTGAGCGATGCGGAACTCGTGGGCTCGATCCTCGAAAAACATGTCTTTCCCGTGAAAAAAATCGAAATTGCCACGAAAATACCCCGAAAAAAAATCGAACGCGCTCGAATCTATATGATAGGTGCAGTGATCATCGCAACCGGCCAGGGTTTCGACGGACTGCGAGAGTATCTGCCATGCTTGCGTGAGGAGTAAATGAAAGGTCTGATTTTAGAAATTGAAGAGAAGCACTCCATCGTGCTGACAGACCAGGGGGTCTTCATTCGCGTACTCCGCAGGCAGAACCACGCGACCGGGGGGGTCATCGAATGCGACCCCGACGCCTCGGAAACCGCTTCCGACGTCGGGGTCCGTGCGCGCAGAAGGATGCGCCGCCATGTGCTGGCGGCGGCGGCCTGCATCGTGGCCATCCTTGGAAGTTGGATTTTCTGCGACCGCTGGGAGACGGCGGACTACACGCTCTATGTGGACATCAACCCCGGCATCCGGCTGTCCGTGAACAGCCTCGGGCATACGATCGATGCGCAGCCCGTCAATCAGGACGGCGTCGCGTTCCTCGAAACCGTCGACCTCAAGGGCGAGCTCGCCACAGGGCTCCAAAAGGCGGCGGAGGCCGCGGAGGACCAGGGGCTCATCCAGTCCGGCGGCATCGGCATCGCGGTGGTCACGGCGGACGACGCGAAGGTGCGCAAGGTCACGGACGTGATCGAAAAAGCGCTGCCGCTCATGAAGCTCAGCTTCGTCTACCTGACGCCCGAAGAGGAGCAGGAAGCCTATGCCGTGGGCGTCGCGCCCGTGCGCTGGAAGATGGCGCAGATCGTCGCGGAGCGTTATCCGCGGCTCGACGTGGAGACGGCGATGCGGCTCGAGAAAAATTATTTGTTCGGCCTCTATCGGGGCGACGAGAGCTATCCGCCGAAATACTGATTTTCCTGACAAGCACCTTTATTATATGCTTGCAAAAGCATGTTTTTCTGTTATAATGGCTTTGAAAGGAGCATTTCAAATGCCACAGAAAAACTTGCTGTCAAAAGATCCGCCCTATGAAGTAGCCGTCGCGCTGCGGGAGCTCGGGAGCAATTTGAGGACGGCCCGTCTGCGTCGGCGCATCACGATGGAGGACGCGGCGGAGCGGATCGGAACCGGCGTCCGGGCGGTGCGCGATGCGGAAGCCGGAAAGCCGACCACGTCGATCGCCGTATACTACGCGTTGCTGTGGCTGTACGGCCTGATCTTGGACGCGAGGACGGTCGCCAGTCCGATCAAGGACGAAGAGGGGCTGAAACTTGCGATGTCCCGCGAGCCGAAAATCGCGCGCGCCGCGCGAGGAGGCATGGACAATGATTTCTGAACGGGAGGCTTATGTTTACATCACCTTGCCGGGGGATGTGACGCCTGTCACGGCGGGGAAATTTGCCTTGGAGCCGCTTCCGGATGGCAGCGGAATCGGGCGTTTCGTCTATGCGCGGTCTTATCTTGAACGCGGGGACGCGGTCGCCATCGACCCTGTCGAACTGAAACTCAAAGACCACGTGTACGAAACCGGAAAGATGAACGGCATGTTTGGCGCCATCCGTGACGCGACGCCGGATTTTTGGGGCAGGACGCTTTTGGAAAGGCGGTTTCCGGGCGAGACGCTCGGTGAATTGGACTATCTGCTGCGGTCGCCCGACGATCATATCGGCGCGCTTGGCTTTGGACGGGATATGTGGCCGTCCGACCCTGCGCCATCCGGCAGCGCTTTTAATAACGTCACCACGTTGGAAGCATTCCAGGAAATTGCGGACGAAATTGCCTTCGGGAAACCAGGCGAACAGGGAGTAAAAGGCTCGCTGAAAGTGCGCATCGAAACGCTGCTCATGCCGGGCACTTCGATGGGCGGAGCCCGGCCCAAGATGCAAATTCTGTACGAAGACGATCTGTGGATTGCGAAATGCAATCTGAAAGAAGATCGCTGGAACAACGCCCTCGTCGAGCTTGCCATGCTTCGCCTCGCGAAGCAGTGCGGAATCCGCGTTCCGGAGACCCGCGCCATCAAGGCCGGCGGACGCGACGTCTTGCTCGTCAAGCGGTTTGACCGCGCGAACGCAGGGAACGGCTTTCGAAAGCATCGCATGGTGAGCGGTCTGACGATCTTGCAGGCGGAGGATCGGGTGGCGGATAGGGAAAGATGGTCTTATCCGACGTTGGCGGAAACGCTCAGGAAATTTTCGGCCGCGCCGGCGGAGGATGCCCGCGAGCTTTACCGGCGCATGGTCTTCAACGCGCTGATTTCAAACACGGACGATCACCCCCGCAATCACGCTTTCATTGCAGAAGATGGCTGGCGACTTTCCCCTGCCTACGATCTGACGCCGACGCCTCTCGTGAGCATTGAGCGTCGCGATCTCGCAATGATTTGCGGAACGCAGGGTCGTTTCGCAAACGAAAAAAACCTTCTGTCTGAAAGCCGCCGTTTTCTGACAGATCCAGAAGAAGCAAAAAATATGGTTGAAAACATGGCCGCGACGGTTCGCGCGAAATGGGAAAAGACCGCGCGTCTTCACGGCGTTTCAAAAGAGGATTGCAACCGCATCCGTCCGGCTTTTGCATATGAAGGCTTTTTTCTCTGACCCCGGCGAAACCCGTTGAAATGACCGCTGTTCAGCATGCGGACGGATTGTCATCAGGGCGCGATATATCCAAAAATTTCCTGTTGACAAAAGTTCGGGATGGTGATACTTTAGAGGCGCTTCATAGTCGAGATCGTAGCGAATGTGACGAAAAGGGGTAAAATTTGTTGCTGGGGAACAAACAGGGTTTTTCTATTTCCATTGCAGACAATGCCGTATTTTTTGCCGTGCGCGGGCGTAAAGAACAACCGTTCACGGGGGGGGGGTGCTCCCCTGTTTGTCCATATAAGGAAAAATATCCCAACGCACATCTCGCACATTTAACCCGAAAAT